>CAISJA010000395.1 GCA_903885525.1 uncultured Opitutaceae bacterium | reverse complement strand
GTTACCGCTCACGCAGACCGACTCCGACTTAAAACCCAGCCAAAGCGGACACGGGTTCTAGTTGGCGCCGACCTCGACGTATAGCCGGCGTTCTACAACCCTGCAACCGTAGGGTAACGCCAGCGGCAGCGCCGCCGCGGCAAATTCGCGCTGCGAGGGTTTCATTGGCGGAGTGAAGGTTGCCTGCGGTTTGCCCGCCGGACTAATTTCATCGCACGGCGCTTTTTGCGGTTAATTCCAACTTCTGCTTTTCGGTTCATCGGCCAGCGCTCCGGGCCGCGTGCGCGCGGGCCACGGCGATGTATTTCTCCGCCGAGCGGAGGAGACCGGCTGTTTCCTCCGCCGTGAGGGTCCGCACCACCTTGGCCGGGGTACCCAGGACCAGGGAACCGGACGGAGCGACGAACCCCTGCGTCACGAGCGCCCGGGCACCGACGATGCAGCGGTCGCCGATCTTCGCGCCGTCCATGATCGTCGCCCCCATGCCGATCAGGCACTCGTCGCCGATCTCGCAGGCATGGATGATCGCGCTGTGCCCGACCGTGGTGTGGCGGCCGATCCGCACGCCGTGGGCATCGGCGAGGTGGATCATCGCCAGGTCCTGGATGTTCGTCCCCGCCCCGATTTCGATTGTGTTGATGTCGCCGCGCAGCACGCAGCCGTACCAGACGCTGCTGTCCTTCCCCAGCGTCACGGCGCCGAGCACGGTGGCGTTGGGCGCCACAAAGGCCGCCGCGGAGGTCCCCGGGGGCCGTCCGAGATACAGGGCCAGGCGCTCATGCACATCCATGCCGCGAGCCTACGGCAAGAACCCCGCCCGCCAAGCGCGAAACCGCCCGAGGGAGGCTGGTTCGCCCGCGAGAGCCCGGCGAGGAGCGCCCTGCTTCCACCCCCGCAAACCGACTCCGCCATTTTGCCCAGCCGGTGGCGCAGCCCGCCGGCTCAGATGATGATGCCCGCGATCGTGGCCGAGAGATACGAGGCGAGCGTGCCGCAGAGGAGCGCCTTGAGGCCGAGCTTGGCCAGATCAGAACGTCGCTCCGGCACGAGCGCGCCGATCCCGCCGATCTGCATGCCCACGCTGCTGAAATTGGCGAAGCCGCAGATGGCGATGCTGAGGATGAGCAGGCCCTTGTCGGTGACCACCGGCACCGAGTGGTTGGTCAAGTTTTGGAAAGCGACAAACTCATTGATCGTGAGCTTCTGGCCGAGCAACGTGGCGACGTTGGCCACGTCCGCCGAGGGCACGCCCATCGCCCAGGCCATCGGGTAGAAGAGCCGGCCGAAGATCCAATTCAGGGTGAGGTCAAAGTGCGGATCGAACAAATGCGAGACCGCGGTCAGCACCCAGTCGAGACAGGCGATGAAGGCGATGAAGCCGATCAGCATGCCGAAGACATTCAGGGAGATTTTCAGGCCGTCGGAGCAGCCGTGCGAGATGGCGTCGATGGTACTCTCATAGACGTTCTTCACTTCGAGCTTCACTTCGCCCATCGTCTGGCTCACCTGGGTCTCAGGGAACACGATCTTGGCGATGACAAGCGCGCCCGGGGCCGCCATCAGCGAGGCGGTGATGAGCTTCGGCGCGAGGTCCAGGCCGGCGGCCGCACCCATGTTGGCGTAGACCACGAGGATGCCGCCCGCAATGCAGGCGAGACTGCCGCTCATCGAGGCGAGGATCTCGCTGTTCGTCATGGTGCCGAGGTAGGGCCGGATCATGACCTGGGCCTCGATCTGGCCGACGAAGGCGCTGGCCACGTTGCTCAGGGCCTCGGCCCCGGAGACACGCATCACGACGTTCATGGCCCGGGCGATGACGGCCACCACGCGCTGCATGATGCCAAAATGGTAGAGGATCGCCACCAGGACGCACACCAGGATGATCGTCGAGGTGATGTTGAAGACGAAGGTGAAGCCGCCGCTGAAATAGTTCACCAGCTTCCCGGGGGATTCCTCCACCACGATGCCGCCGAAGACAAAACCCGCGCCCTTGCGCGCGCACTGCTCGAGCACGCCGATGCCGTCGCCCAGCAGCTGGAAGAAGCGGGCGATGGGCCCGACCTTGAAGATGAGCAGGGCAATGGCGGCCTGCAGCGCGATCCCGCTGCCCACGAGCCGGAGGTTGATCTTCCGGCGGTTGTTCGAGGCCAGCACGGCGATGCCGAGGATGAGCGCGAGGCCGATGAGGCCTTGGAGACGGTCCATGATGGAATGGGGGGTTGCGGAAAGCGCCACCCTGCGGGAAGGCCCCAGTGAATTCAATCTCCGATGCGCCCGCCGCACGGCGCTTGGGACCGGCCGCTTCCGCCGCGGCGGTGGGGTTGGGAAATCCGGCCGGCCCACCCTCCAACTTCGGGTTGCCCTTGCGCGGCTTTCCGCTCCATTCAGGGGCACCGTGGAACTCACCCCGCCCCAACTCGTCCTCGCCGCCATGGAGCTGGCCCTGCTGGCCACCGGGGTCTTCCTGCTGGCCACCCGTTTCGGGCCGAGGGGAAAAAGAGAAAAGTTTTTCTCCTCCTTGTCCCTGCCCCGCTGGTCACTCACCGGGGCCGAGGTCACCCTGCTGGTGCTGCTCGTCCTCCTCTGCGGAGCCGCCGGGCAGTCGCTGGCGTCCCGGCTGCTGGCCCCTCGCCTGCACGCCTCTCCGGACCATGCCGGGCTGGAAATTGCGGTGCTCGGCCTCGCGTTTCACAGCCTGGCGCTGCTGGGCTGGCCCGTCTTCTTCCTGCTGCGCCGGTATTTCCTCGGCCAGCCTGTCCCGGTCCCGCCGCCCGCCGGGTCGCCTGAGGCGAGGCGGCCCCGTCTCTCCTGGCCGGAGGTCTTCGGCCGGGCGGTGCCGGCCCTGGCCATGTCGCTGCCGGTGGTCTCCGCTGTCAGTTACCTCTGGACCCAGCTCCTGGCCATCCTCCATCTGCCCACCGAGCCGCAGGATCTGCTGGCCATTTTTGGCGACGGGCATTCCCGGCTGGTCTTCGCGGGCATGATCGTCGTGGCCTGCGTGGTCGCCCCGGTCAATGAGGAGCTGATCTTCCGGGGTGCCATTTTTCGCTCCGTGAACCAGCGTTTCGGCCGGATCGTCGGATTGGTTTTCAGCAGCGTCTTCTTCGGCACCATCCACGGCAACTGGGCCGGCGCGCTCCCGCTGGCGGTCCTCGGCGCCGCCCTCGCCCTCGCCTACGAACGGTCCGGGGACCTCCGCGTCAACATCGTCATCCACGGACTCTTCAACCTGAACACCATCCTCATGCTGGTCTCCGGCCTGCCCCAATAATCCGCCCGCACCCGGCACCCTGCGGACCAGGCTCCCGTCGGAGAAAATCTGCCGCCCGCCCGCTTCGCCCCCGCTCCCTGCTTCATGCCGATCTTCGCCACCCGCCCTGCCGCCTCCGTCGCCTCCCTCGGCGAGCAACGGCTGATCGGGCACGTACGCCGGTGGCTGGGCGACACCTCGCCCCGGGCACCATTCGGCATCGGCGACGACTGCGCGGTCCTGCCCCCGGCCCGGCGGGCCCAGCTCGTCACCACCGATCCCGTGATTTACGGACGCCACTTCGACGCCGGCGTGCCCGCCCGCCAGGTCGGGGCCAAGCTGCTCAAGCGGAACCTCAGCGACATCGCCGCCATGGGTGGCCGGCCCGTGGCGGCCGTCATCTCCCTCGCGCTGGCTCCGGAGACCAGCCACGCTTGGCTGCGAAGCTTTTACCTCGGGCTCGCCGCCACCGCGCGCCACTACCGGATGCAGATCGTCGGAGGCGACATCACGGAGGCCCCGGCCGGATTCTTCGGCGCATTTCTCACGCTCCAGGGCGAGGCCGGCGGCCGCCACATTGTCACCCGCAGCGGCGCCCGCGCCGGCGACCGGATCTACGTCACCGGCCGCTTGGGCGGATCACGCCTCGGCGGGCACTACCGCTTCATCCCCCGCCTGCGCGAAGGTGCCTGGCTCGCCGGGCGCCCGGAAGTGCGGGCGATGATGGACCTCAGCGACGGTCTGGCCAAGGACATCGGCTCGCTGACCGGTCCCGGACTCACGCCGGCTCTCTGCGCGCCGGCCATCCCCGTCAGTCCCGCGGCCCGCCGGCTGGCCCGGCGCACCGGACGGGAACCGCTCGCGCACGCGCTCTGCGATGGCGAGGACTACGAGCTGCTCTTCGTGGTGCGGGGCCGCTCCGCACCGGCGGCATTCGAGGCGGCCTGGCGCCGCCGTTTCCCCCGGACGCCGCTCACCCGGATCGGCCTCTTTGCCCCGCTCGGCCAGCCCTGGGCCGGAGCCCTAGATCTGGCACCCTATCACGGTTATGAACACCTGCGTTGAAGTTTTTTCCGGCCCGGCCACCGGCCGCGCCTCCGCATGAACCGGCGCACCCAACTGCACGCAGGACTCACCACCGCCTCGGCGGAGGAGACCCGCGCCTGGGCGGCGGAGCTGGCCGCCTCGCTGCCCCCCGACACCGTCCTAGCCCTGCATGGCGACATGGGCGTAGGCAAGACGACCTTTGTGCAGGGGCTGGCGCGCGGGCTCGGGGTGGCCGGGCAGGTCACCAGCCCCACCTTCGCCATCTACAACATCCACCGGGGCGCCGGCCGCACCCTGGTGCACCTCGACGCCTACCGGCTGGAAAGCGCCCGCCAAATCGAGAATCTGCTGCTGGAGGAATTCCTCACGAGCCCCTGGGTGCTCGCCGTCGAGTGGCCCGAAAAAATCTCGTCTTGGCTGCCGGCCTCGACCCTGCACCTCACCCTTTCCATCATGGACGGCGACCGGCATCGGCTGCAACTGGCCTGATCCCGCCCGGTCAGGCCACGGCGGGGAAATCACGCGCCGGAATCCCCGGCAGCACGGCCAGGGCCTCGGCGCGGTCGCGGGTGATCTGCGCGCACAGAGCGTCCAGATCGCCGAATTTCTGCTCCGGCCGCAGGTACTGCAACCAGCGGACCGTCAGCGCCGTCCCGGTGCCGGCCGACGTCGCCCCGAGCACGTGGACTTCCAAGAGCGGGCGGCTGGTCTGCTCGACGCTGGGCCTGAGCCCGTAGTTGGCGACTCCGGGGACGCGCCGGCCATCCGGCTCCTCCACCTCGACGGCATAAACCCCGTAGGCCGGCCGCAGCCCCGGTTCCCAGGGCAGATTGAGCGTGGGGAAGCCGAGTGTGCGCCCCAACTGCCGGCCCGGCTGCACTACCCCGGGCGAAAAATAGGAATACCCCAGCAACGTGTTAGCCAGCCCGATGTCGCCGCAGGCCACCAGCGTGCGGAGGCGCGAGCTGCTGATCGCCTCGCCGCCACCCTGCAGCCGCGGCGCACGATGCGCCGCGAAGCCCAGCGCCTTCGCCTGCGCGTCCAAAAAGGCCGCATCCCCTTCCCGCCCGCGTCCGAAACGAAAATTTTCGCCCACATACACCGCCGCGAGGCCGGGCAGAGCCTGCCGCAGCAGCGCGACGAAATCCGCCGGGCCCGTCTGCGCCAGCCCTGGGGTGAAGGGCTCCTCGATCAGGAAATCCAGACCGAGGCGGCCCAGCAACGCCCACTTGATCTCCCGCGACAGCAGCAGCGGGGTCGGATGGTCGGGGCGCAGCACGACGCTGGGGTGCGGCTGGAAGGTCAGCACTCCGGCCCAGCCGCGGGCAGCCCGGGCGCCGCGGACCGCCGCGGCGATCACCGCCTGATGCCCCCGGTGGACACCGTCAAACATTCCCAGCGCCAGATGCACCGGGCCGGGCGGCGGGCCAGCCGCCGCCAGAGAAGTGAACTGGCGGGTGGGGCTCACAGCGCCACGCTGGGGGCCGCCGCATGGACCGGGATCAGCCGCTTCTCTATCTCGGGCAAGGGCAGAGCTTCGATTTCATCCAGCGGGGTGCACTGGGCGAGGGTGAACTTCCCGCTGGCAGTGCGGCGCAGGGCCGAAAGGTGGGCCCCGCAGCCGAGCTTCTCGCCCAGATCAGCGGCGATCGTCCGCACATACGTCCCCTTGGTGCAGTCGAGCCGGAAGGTGAGCGTCGGCGGAGTAAAGGATAGCAGCTCGAAGGCCGTCACGCGGATGAAGCGTGGCTCCCGCGGCACCTCCTCCCCCTCACGGGCCTTCTTGTACAGCGGCACCCCGCCGATCTTGATCGCGGAAAACATGGGCGGGGTCTGGTACTGGTCGCCGAGGTAACCCGCCATCGCCGCGCGCACCTGCGCCTCGGTCAGCGGCGGCACCGGCCGCGTCTCCATCACCTCGCCATCGGCATCCTGGGAATTGGTCGTGACACCAAGCGTGGCTTCGGCGAGGTAGCCCTTGTCGAGGCTGATGAGGTACTGGGAGATCCGCGTGGCCTTGCCGATCAGCATCACGAGCAGGCCGGTGGCCATGGGATCCAGCGTGCCGGCGTGGCCGATGCGCTGCATCGAGAGCTTGCGGCGCAGGCGGTAGACCACGTCATGCGAGGTCAGCCCGGGCGGCTTGTCGACGAGGAGGACGCCCTCCATTTCCTTGGGCGGTTTCAGGCTCATGGGTTGGGGGCCGGCGGCGGCGCGGTCAGACGTTGGGTCAGCGCCGCCACGAGCTTGGGGTAGAAGGACGGGAGCGTGTCGTGGCAGTTCAGCCCGGCCGCGCTGGCATGGCCGCCGCCGCCGAAGAGCGCCGCCACGGTGTCCATCCGGTAGCTGCTGTTTTTGGCGCGCAGGCTGGCCTTGATCACCCCCGGCCGTTCTTCGATGAGCACGCCGATCTCGACGTTTTCGATCGAGCGGGCGTAGTCGACCAGTCCTTCGGTG
>CAISJA010000394.1 GCA_903885525.1 uncultured Opitutaceae bacterium | reverse complement strand
GTTACCGCTCACGCAGACCGACTCCGACTTAAAACCCAGCCAAAGCGGACACGGGTTCTAGTTGGCGCCGACCTCGACGTATAGCCGGCGTTCTACAGGCGGAAACCAGCACGTAGTCGATCCGGCTGTAGCTGTCTTCGTGGTGATAGAAATGGGTCCAGGAATCGCCGTGCGAATCCAGCGCCGTCAGGATGTTCCCCAGTTCCAACCGGCCCCGTTTCTCCAAGGCCCGCACCGCCCGGCTGCCGCGGGTATCGTTCCAGTCGCCGCAAATCAGAAACCGGCCCCGGGCCGGATCAGGGAACGCCGCCAGCACGAGGTCGCGGACGGCCCGGGCCTCGTGGCAGCGCTGCTCGCCCCCTTCCGGATCATCCGGCCTCTCCGTGCGGCGGCTTTTCAGGTGGATGATGAAGAGGGTGACGTCCCCCGCCGGAGTCGCCACTGTCACCTCCAGCACGCCGCGTTTGACCCGGTCCGGACGGTGAAACAGCACGATGGGCACCCGGTCATGCCGTCGGACGCTGCGCAGCGGCAGCCGCGACAGCACGGCCACATGCCGGTCGGGGTCGCCCGCCTCCACCCAGGCGGCATACGGGTAATCGAGGCCGTCACGGCGCAGCTCCCGCTGCAGTTCATCCAGAAACGGCCGCGGCCCCATTTCCTGCAGTGCGAGCACATCGGCGTTCAGGCCCATGATCACCTGGCGCAGCGCGGCTTTTTCGCGCTCCGGCTTCGGGTAGGCCGTGCGGTGGATGCCATCCGCCATGCGGTCGGCCAAGGTATAATTCTCCACATTGTAGGTGGCGATGAGGGTGGCGGGCAGGGGCCGCGCCAGCGCCGGCAACAGCAACAAGGCAAGGACGCGCAGCAGCATGCCGCCATGCTAACTCCGCCGCGCGCAGGCAGGAGCGCGCAAACCGCCTCAAGTCAGGTGGCCCGTCCGCCGCCTCAGCCGGCCTGGTCCCGCGTCATCGCCGCCTCGCGTTCGAGGATCGTGGGGTGCGAATAATAGACGGCGCTGTAGAGCGGATGCGGGGTGAGGTTGGTGAGGTTTTTCTGCGCGAGTTTGCGCAAGGCCCCGCTCAACGGCGCAGCGGAATTCATGGCGGCGCGGGCGAAGGCATCGGCCTCATACTCCTGCCGGCGGGAGATGCGGTTGCCCACCGGGGCAAACCAGAACGTGACTAATCCGCCGCACAACCCGAAGAGCAGAAAGGTCGGGGCGAGCGCGCCCGCCGGCAAGCCGAAGGCGGCGTTGAACCAAGGCGCCCCCGCCAGCCAGGCCACCACGGCGAAGGCCCCCAACTGGAGCAGGGCCATCGCGAAGAGCCGCCGCGGGATGTGCCCGCGCCGGTAATGCCCGATCTCATGGGCCAGCACCGCCTCAAGCTCTTCCTGCCCCAGCTGCGCCACCAGCGTGTCAAACAGCACGATGCGCCGGAAGCGGCCGAAGCCGGTGAAAAAGGCGTTGGAGTGGCCGGAGCGTTTCGAGCCGTCCATCACCTCGATCGTCCGGGCCCGGAAACCGGTGCGCTCCGCGAGCGCGAGCAGCCGCGTCCGCTGCTCCCCTTCCGGCAGCGGGGAAAGCCGGTTGAAGAGCGGCAGGATGAGCTTCGGATACCCCACCAACATCAGCAGCTGGAAGCCGAACAGCAGCGCGAAGCCCCAGAGCCACCAGGTGCCGCCCATCCGCCCGACCAGGGCCAGCAGGCCCCAGGCCAGAGGAAAACCGAGGGCCAGGCCGAGCAGGGTGGACTTGATCTGGTCGCCGGCCCAGAGGCCGGGCGTGCTTTTGTTGAAGCCAAACTTCTCCTCCAGCCGGAAGTGGGTCCACCAATCCAGCGGCAGGCCGGGCAGCCCGAGCAGCACGCCCGCCCCGGCCAGAAAAGCCGCCCCGCTCCAGGCGGCGCCGGGGGCCAGCCCATTCACCAGGTTCCACCACCAGGGCAGCAGACCGCCGTAGAGGACGAACAGCAGGACCGCGGCATCGTAGGCGAACTCAAAGGAGGCGAACCGGCTCTTCGCCAGCGTGTACTCCGCCGCGCGGCGGAAGGTGGCCTCGTCCATGATCCCGGCGTAGGCCCCCGGCCGCGTTCCCCCGTGTCGGCGGCAGGCGGCGCGGTTGATCTGCTCCAAAGCCAGCTGGGCCAGCAGGCGCAGGGAGAGAAGCGTGAGGACGGCGAAGGTCAGCCAGGACATGCGGCGAGTGCACACGGATTGGCGCGACCGCCAACCCAAAACCGCGCCGCCGCCCCGGAAAGATAGTTTGAAATCCCCTCCCCTCGCGGCACTGTGACGGCGTGGACCCGGACAAGACCCCCAAGCCTTCCTTTGAAGCGGCGCTGGCCAAGCTCGAAAGCATCGTGGAAACGATGGAACAGGGCGACGTGCCGCTGGCCGAGCTCCTGGGCAAATACGAGGAGGGCACCCGGTTGCTGCGCCACTGCGAGGCGAGGTTGAAAGAGGCCGAGCTCAAGATCGAGAAGCTGAAAAAAGAGAAGGACGGCACCGTCGGCTTCGAGAAGTTTGAAACCGCCCGCGGCGAATGAGGTCTCTCTCCGGCTCCTCCGTCCACCTGCCCGCATGAGCACCGCCCGCCTTCTCGATCGCATCCAGGGCCCGCCCGATGTCAAGGCCCTCGCCCCCGCCCAGCTGCCGCAACTGGCCCAGGAAATTCGCGAGGAAATCATCGCTGTGACGGCGAAAAACGGCGGCCACGTCGGCC
>CAISJA010000393.1 GCA_903885525.1 uncultured Opitutaceae bacterium | reverse complement strand
GTAGTGTGCCGGCGGCTCGGTTGTTTTGTTTTTCTTTTTTTCACCCCTGCCTAGTGGCAGATGAAAATCATTCAACCGAGCCACTTTCTTCGCTCAGTTCAGCCGTAGCTGTGGGACGGCTCTGCACCTGGGACCTCTTCCGGACGATCCCTTCGCTGCACGCGGCGGGGAAATCGGTGTACGATGAGACCGTGGCGTTCAACGAGCAGCACCCCTCGCAGGCCCGGGCCCGGCTGGTGGACCGCCGCCGCGCCAAGGTGCCGGTGACTTCGATGGGCTTTGGCATGCACGACCGGAGGGAACTTCTCGCCCTCAGCCAGGCCGCCGAGGAGAAGCTGGCGGGCACTGGTATCACCGACTGGCTGTCCCCCGCCTTTTTTGAAACGGAATTCTGGTCGATGTGGTGCACGACCTTCGCCTTCCAACCGTGGCACAGCGCCATCGAGTTCAAACGCTACCTGCACCGCTTCCTGCTGGAGTTCTCCCGCATCGAAACCCTGGCCGGCATCAAGCGCACGGTTTACAACCAGTACGACTCGCTCGTGCTGCCCCTGCCGGATGCCCTATATCACCAGCATGTTCCTGCCCCGCGGGCCCCGCGGGCCCGGCGACCGGCCCCGGCCGGTTCCGGTCGGATCGCTGAATCTGGCCTTCGTCAGCCAGTTCGTAGAGATACCGGAGGACACGGTCTTTACCGTGGAGTATTCCGTGCGCGCGGCGCAGACCGCCGTCTATGCCCTGCTCGGTCTCGACCGCCCGGTCCCGCCGGTGACCCCGCACGACCGTTCCTGGCCGGTGCGCTTCGAGGCCGTGCTCAAGGCTTTCGCGTGAAGCACCCTCTTCCTTTATGACCATGAAAAACAACTCGATCGTCGCGATCTATCCGTCGCATTCCGGGGCCGAGGCCGCGGTCAAACAGCTGCAAGCCGCCGGATTCGACATGAAAAAGCTCTCCATCGTCGGCCGCGACTACCACACTGACGAGCATGTCGTCGGATACTACAACGCCGGCGACCGGATGATGGCCTGGGGCAAAACCGGCGCGTTCTGGGGCGGATTGTGGGGGCTCCTCTTCGGCTCCGCGTTTTTTTGGATTCCCGGCCTGGGACCGCTCCTGGTGGCGGGCCCGCTGGTCGGCTGGATCGTCGGCGCCCTGGAAGGCGCGGCCGTGGTCGGCGGGTTGAGCGTGCTGGGCGCCGCCCTGTTTAGTTTTGGCATCCCGCAGGACAGCATCGTGCAGTACGAAACGGCGCTGAAGACCGGCAAGTATGTGCTGATCGCCCACGGCTCGCTGGACGACACGGGCAAGGCAAAGGCGCTCCTGGCCGGCACCCACCCCGAGGTCCTCACGCAGCACCAGTAGAGCGGTTCCGTTTGATTTCCCGCCGGCTGAACGCCATCATCGCGTCCGTCGGGTTTGGCCGCAGCTTCCTCCCAAGGGTCATCATGAGCGAATTCGTCCTGGAACTTTCCGCCCTGACGCGCCGGTTCGGTGCATTCACGGCGGTGGACGCCCTCAGCCTGTCCGTCCGGACCGGCGAGGTCTTCGGATTGCTCGGGGCCAATGGCGCGGGCAAGACGACGACGATCAAGATGCTCACCACCCTGCTCCCGCCCAGCGCGGGCGAGGCGCTGGTGGCCGGTTATTCCATCACGCGCCAGGCGGTCGAGGTCCGGCGGTCCATCGGCTACGTCCCGCAGGCGGTGTCGGTGGACGGGTCGCTGACCGGCTATGAAACACCTGCTCATCTTTGCCCAACTGTATGACCTGCCCGGTCGCGCTCCTCCATGTCCTGGCCATCGTCATCCTGGCCGCCACGCTGTTCGCCACCTTCTCGCTGATCATCGCCTGCCTCGTGAAGACGGGGGAGCGCTTCATGGGCGTCGGCCAGGTGCTGACCATGCCGCTGTTCTTCGCCAGCAACGCCATCTATCCCACGGCCATCATGCCCGGCTGGCTCAAGGCGGTCTCGCTGCTCAATCCGCTCACTTACGTGGTGGACGCGTTGCGGGCCTGCATGCTCGCCGGCGGTCCGAGTGCCTTCGGTCTCGGCCTCGACTATGCCGTTATCGGGCTGACGACGGCCGGCCAGATTTCATCGGGGCCCGGCTCTATCCGCGTCTTGCCTACTGGACCTCCGCTCCAATGAATCCCCCCGCCTCCCATGCCGGCCTGGAATCCACTCCGCCTGACCCCGGACCGGCCGGAGGGCAGGCGGTTGCCCCCGGGCGGCCGGCCGCCGTGGCGGCGAGTCCGGCGGAGCCGACCCCGGCGGCAGCGGCGCAGCAGGAGGAGAGCGCCGCGATCACGGCGTGGGAGAACGAAGGCGATCCCAACTGAAGCCCCGCCCCACTGAAGCCCACCCCACGGAAATCCACCGCGCAACCATGGCCGCCAGTACCCTCTCTCCCTCCGGGCCGCCCGGATATGGCGACCTGACCGAACTGGCCCTGGACCTGCAATGGACCTGGAATCACCGTTCGGACGAATTGTGGCGACGGTTGGATCCCGGGCTTTGGGAGCTGACGCGGCATCCCAATGCGGTGCTGCAGGGGGTGCCGCGCACGCGGGTGAACGACGCGCTGGCCGATCCGGTCTTTGCCCAATTGCTGGAACGTGAGGTGGCGGCGCGGCAACAGGCGGCGGCCGAGCCCACTTGGTTTGAGCGCCACCATCCCGGGGCACCGCTCACCGGCATCGCCTATTTTTGCCTGGAATTTATGCTGAGCGAGGCGCTCCCGATCTATTCGGGCGGACTGGGGAACGTGGCCGGGGACCAGCTCAAATCGGCCAGCGATCTCGGCGTGCCCGTCATCGGGATCGGCTTGCTCTATCAACACGGCTATTTCCGGCAGATCATCGACCGGGAGGGAGCCCAGCAGGCGTGTTATCCCTGCAATGAACCGGAGCAACTGCCGATCACCCCGGTGCGGCTGCCCAACGGCGACCGGTGGCGGCTGCAGCTTGCCTTCCCGGCCGGTCCGGTCTGGTTGCGGGCCTGGCAGGTGCGGGTGGGGCGGCGGATGCTCTACCTGCTCGACACCGCCGAGGCAGCCAACCAGCCCTCCTACCGCAACATCACCAGTGAACTTTACGGGGGGGATTCTGAGCGGCGGTTGCAGCAGGAG
>CAISJA010000392.1 GCA_903885525.1 uncultured Opitutaceae bacterium | reverse complement strand
GGACGAAACCGCATCGGACCAAATCCGGCGGCGGATTTTGATCCGGCTCCGCGCGCGCGACGCGGTGCCGGCGCCGGAACCGATGTCTGCCCGGGATGGCGGCGGACCGGAGCTATTTCTTGAGCGTCGCGCAGAACCGGGCGAGCCGCTCGACCCCTTTTTGCAGGACCGCGTCGGAGGTCGCGTAGCTGAGGCGCAGGTAGCCTTCGGCACCGAAGGCGGAGCCGGGGACGGCGGCTACCTTTTCTTGCTCGAGGAGCCGGGCGCAGAAATCCACGTCCTTCAGCCCGAAGCTGGAGATGTTGGGGAAGAGGTAGAACGCGCCGCCGGCCAGCTGGCAGGTGATGCCGGGAATGTTGTTGAGCGCGGCGTGGAGGAACTTCCGCCGCCGGTCGAAGGCGGTCTTCATCGCGGCGATCGCCGCCGCAGCCTGCGCCTTCTCCTTCAGCGCGGCCAGGGCACCGAACTGCGCGAAGGTCGTGGCGTTGGACGTCATCTGGCTCTGCAGCTCGGACACCGCCTTGGCAATCGGCAGCGGGGCGACCAGCGTGCCAAGCCGCCACCCCGTCATGGCAAATGTCTTGGAGAAGCCCGCGACCGTGATGGTGCGCTCCGCGACCTCGGGTCCCAGCGTGGCGAAATTCACCGGCTCGTGCCCGTCGTAGATGAGGTGCTCGTACATCTCGTCCGACAGCACGTAGAGGTTGTGCTTCACGCAGACGTCGGCCAGGGCCCGCAGCTCGGCGCGGGTGTAGACCGCCCCGGTCGGATTCGACGGGCTGCAGAGAATCAGCAGACGCGTCCGGGGCGTGATGGCCGCCTCGAGCTGGGCCGGCGTGAGCTTGAAGGCCGTGGAGTCGTCGCTCAGCACGAAGCGCGGCGTCGCCCCGGCGAGCTTCACCATCTCCGGGTAGCTCACCCAATAGGGGGCCGGCACGATCACCTCGTCGCCGGGACTGCAGACCGCGAGCACCGCGAGGTAGCAGGAGAATTTTCCGCCCGGCGAGACGACCACCTGGGAGGATGAGATCTGGTAGCCGTAATCCGCCGCATAGCGCTCGGCCACGGCCACCCGCAGCGGCTCGATGCCGGGTGTGGGGGCGTATTTGGTCTGGCCCGCCTGCAACGCCGCAATTGCCGCGTCCTTGATGAAGGAAGGGGTGTCGAAATCCGGCTCGCCCGCGGCGAACCCGCAGACGTCCTCGCCGGCCGCCTTCATCGCTTTCGCCTTGGCGTCGATGGCGAGGGTCGGCGATGGCGCGACGTTGCGGGCCCAAGTGGAGAGCGGAGGAGGAGGGTTCATCGGTGCTGGGACATAAAAGCTGCGGCGGGGCGATGGCAAGTCAGCCCTTGCGCCGCTTTCGCGTCATAGTCTGGCGTCCAGGTTTCCTGCCGGGACGGGGCGGCCGGCGGGGGCTCCTCCGCCGCCGCGGCTTGGGTGCCGGCGGAGCCACCTTGGGCGCGGCGGCGATGGGTATCTCCATCTGGCCCGCCGCCTGACCCTCCAGCAGCGGAAGGTAGGACTCCACCGCGGCGCGCACCAGCTGCCCGACGCTGGTGCCTTTGGCACGGGCGGTCTGCCGCAGGGCGCGGCGCAGCCCTGGCGGCAGGCGCACGGAGATCGTCAGCTGCGCGGGCCGCACCACCACGAGATGGGCGAGGTTGAAGCGCTCCAGGGCCGCGCGGATCAGGCCGCTGACCGACTTGGCCTTCCCCTCGCGCACGGGTTCGCTCAGGCGGTCGAGAAATTCCACCTCCAACTGGAGCGGAAACGGGTGCCCCTCGCCCCGGGTGGCGCGCGTCCCCATGGCTTAGAAGTTTTCGATCCTCGCCCCGGCGAGCGAGGGCAGCGCGCCGGCGAGTCCGGCGGGCGTGAAATCGGCCGCGGGCCAGGCGAGGTTGAGCGCCGCCCCAGTGAGGTTGAACCGCGTCTTGTCGCGCGTCAGGTGGTTGCGGTAGTCGATCTGCTTCGGCAGCCATTGCTCGCCGACTTTTTTC
>CAISJA010000391.1 GCA_903885525.1 uncultured Opitutaceae bacterium | reverse complement strand
TCAGCGCCGGCGGTGCCGGCCGCATCATGGTGCTCGCCTCCGACACTTCCGGGCATGATCTCTCCTCGGCCTTTCACGCCAATTATTTCCATGGCCTGGTCCGTGGCATGATCTGCCGCGGAGCCTCGATCCAGGACGTTTTTCATGGTTTCAACCGCCAGCTGCTGGAGGAATGGAACCCACCGGACGCGGTCCTGCATTCGCTTGCGGCGGCCGGGCTGTTGCTCGACCTGCAGGCCGGCACCATGGAAATCATGAACTGCGGCTTCCCTCCCCCTCTCGCCGCGTCCGACGAGGGCTGGGGGGAATACCAGTCGGCCCAGGTTACCTCCAGTCCGCTGGGCTGGTTTCCGGATCTGCCGGCCAGTTCCAGCCATCCGCTCCCGACCGGCTCGCTGACGCTCTGGTCGGACGGGCTCAGCGAACTGGCCGACCACCTGGGCGTGGACAATCTCGCCCTCGCCTACCGGCTCCTGCGCCAGGCCAACGACCCGGCGGTCCTGAAAAACTCCCGGGACGACATCCTGATCATGCGCATCGGGCTCAGCCCGGCCGACCGGCCGGCCTGGCTGCCCCTGCTGGTCCAGGACTACCGGGGCTCGCAGCACGTGACCATCGACCCGTTGGTCGAATTCTGGGACCGCAGCCTGCGCCTCGCCCTCCCCGCGGTGCCGGACGAACGCTGGGCCGACATCACGGTCTGCGCCCGCGAAGCCATGCTCAACGCCCTCCGCCACGGCTGCCAAGGCAAGGCCGAGCGCCAGGCCAGCCTGCACGTCGCCCTCGCCCGCGACGGGCAGAGCCTGCGGGTCCGCGTCCAGGACGACGGCCCCGGCTACGATTTTGATGCGGCCGCCCACGAGCAGGCTGCGGCCGAGCAGTTGCTCACGGAGCACCGGGGGCTCGTCATGATGCGCCACATTCCCGCCCACACCGCCTTCGCCCAGGCGGGCGCAGAGGTGACGATGACCTTTCCGCTGACCCTTTCCCCACGCCAATGAATCCCAACCTGATTACCACGGGCCACCCGACGGTGACCGCCCCCGGTGATGTGCTCAGCACCACCGCGGAGGCCCTGCGCCAACCCCTGCAGGCCGCCTTGCAGCAGCTCCGCCCCGGGCAGGCGCTGGAACTGGACCTCCGGGCCGCACGCATGATCGACTCGGTGGGCCTGAACCTCCTGGTCACCGTCATCAAGAAGGCCAAGGCCGCCGGCGGCAGCGTGCGCATCCGTATTTCCCAGTCGAGCGTCCAGCGGATCCTGCATTTCAGCCGCCTGCACCAGCACGCGGATATCATCTCTTCCTGAGCGCGCCGCCATGAAATTCCCCGCCCTGAAACTGAGTTCGCTGTTGCGCCCCCGGCGCTGGCACCCGCGGCGCTGGCTGCAGCGGCTGGCACCCTCCCGCGCCCTGCTGCCCGTGCACCAGACGACCGCCGCCGAGGTTCGCGCCACCATGGCGCTCATGAGCAATTCCTTCGGCGCGATCACCGGGAACCTCGAACCGCTCACCCTGCATACCCGTTCCCTCGTGGAAAAAAGCGAGCAGCTGCTCGGCCTCGCGTCCGGCCAGCTCGACGGACAGACCATTCTCCATGATGCCGTCGCGGTCCTGCGCGCGCCCCTGGCCCATGTTGATTTCTGCCTGGGCCGGCAGCAGCAGCAATTCGACCTCCTGCGCCAGGGCGAGGAGAAAATGACCGAGATCCTGTCCTGCCAGCAGCAGATGCAGGAAGCGCTGAAGCCCCTGACCTACATGGTGGTCCTTTTCAAGATTGAGTCGGCCACGCTTCCGCCCGAACAGCAGGACACCTTCCTGACCGTTGCGGACGAGATCCAGCGCCTGCGCGAATTGGTCGACAGCACCTTCCGGGAGAACATCGACACCTTGCGCCGGTCGCTCCAAACCCTGGCGAGCGTGCGGGACAAGCTCACCTCCGACTACGAGAGCCACGGCAAGTTCGTGGCGGCGCACCGCGGCAAGATCGACAGCGCCCTCCAGACGCTCGACCAGCAGCTCAGCGCCAACTCCCGCCACGACATCCGGCTGCGCGCCGTGAGCAAGGAACTTGACAGCGAGGTCGGCCAGCTGGTCACGGCCCTGCAGTTCCAGGACATCCTGCAGCAAAAATGCGAACACGTCCTCAGCGCCCTGGAAGACAGCGACAAGGCCCCCAACGGCCGCTGGACCCGGGTTCAAGCCGCCCAGATCGAGGCGGTGACCGCCGAGCTCGAGCAGGCGGTCTCGATCATGCAGAACGGCCTCCAGGCGATCGAGCAGCATACCGGCAAGCTGGACGAAGCGTCCGTCGAGCTGGAGCAGTTCGACAGCATGACGGCCGCCGCCGACGGCATGGTGCAGCAGCTGCTGGACAACCTGCACGACGTGCGGGAAATCATCACGGCCACCACCCGCCTCGCCGAAGAATCGCGCACCACCCTCTCCCCCGTGCTGGACCTGACCCGCAACTTGTCCTCCACCATCGGGGAGATATCCATCAACATCAATCACATCGCGCTGAACGCCCAGGTGCGCTCCGTCCAGATCGGCTCCGGCAGCGGCCTCGAGGTGCTGGCGGCGCGCACGGCCGACATTTCCCACGAACTGTCCACCCTGGGCGCGCAGACAGCCACGGACATCCGCCGGCTGGCGGGACTGCTCGACGGACTGCTGGGCAATTTCGATGAATTTCGCGGCCGCGGGCAGAAGGAAATCGGTTCGCTCGATGACCAGGGCGGCGCCGTGGAAAAGCGCCTGCACGCGATGCGCGACCTCACGCTTGAGGCCATGTCCGTGGTCGACGCCCGGGTCAAGGATGTCCGCGCCGCCACATCGGCAACCAAGGACGAGCTGCAACGGCTGCCCGAGGCCACCAGCCGGCTGGTCGAAATGTCCCGTTCGCTCCGCAGTGCGGCCGCCACCCAGGGCCTGCAGGACGATGGCAGCGACGAGGAATTTGAATCGCACGCCCGCACCTACACGATGGCCTCGGAGCGTAAGATCCACGAAGTCGCCCTCGGACGGGAGTACGAACCGGCTCCGCTGGATTCAACCCCGGAATTGTTTGGTGCGCCCGCCCCCGCGGCCCCGTCCCCGGGAAAACCTGCAGGCTCGCCGCCGCCCGCCGCCGCCGGTGGACCTTCCGACGCGGCCGCACCGGCGGCGGAGAATGTCGAATTTTTCTGACCGCGGATATTCCGCCAACAAAGCCTAAATCCGCCCCCGCTTGTGCCGACTTACTGGTAAGAATACCTGCCTATCAATCATGAGTAAAAAAACGGTTCTGACCGTCGATGACGCGCTCACCATGCGCAAGCTGATCGCCTTCACCTTGCGCGGCAGCGGCTTCAATGTGGTCGAGGCTGCCGACGGCCTCGAAGGCCTGCAGGTCCTCGCCGCCAACGCCGTCGATCTGATCATCACGGACGTGAACATGCCCCGGATGGATGGGATCGAGTTTACCCGGCAGGCCCGCGCCAAGCTCGGCAGCAACCACATTCCGATCCTGATCCTAACCACCGAGTCGGAGGCGGAAAAGAAAAACCAGGCCCGCACCGCCGGCGCCTCCGGGTGGATCCTCAAACCCTTCCAACAACAGCAACTCCTCGCTGTGGTGGGCAAAGTCCTGCCCGGCACCGTCGCCCCATGAGCAACGATCTCCAAGAACAGTTTGTCCGCGATATGCTGACCGAAAGCCAGGAGGGCCTGGACCGCTACGACCATGCCATCCTGCAGGTCGAGTCCGGCACCGCCAACCATGAGACGCTCAACGACATCTTTCGCGTCATCCATACGTTGAAAGGCACCGCCGGCTGCCTTGGCTTCCACCACATCGAGAAGCTGGCCCACGCGGGGGAAAGCCTGCTCGATCCGATTCGCGCGGGCAAGTTGCAGCCCACCCCCGACATCGCTTCCGCCCTGCTCCGCCTCTCCGACGAACTGCGCGCCCTCCTCAACCTGATTGAAACCAGCGGCCAGGACCGCGGCGGCAACGACTTCTCCGGCCTGGTCAGCGACCTGCTCATACTCCGCGACGGAGGCTCCCTGCCCCCGGCGACCAAGGCTTCCGCCCCGGTCGCGCCCGCCCCCGCCACCGGGGCCGAGGAATCCCGTGTCTCCTCCGGCCTCCTGGCCGAGGCACCGGCCGCCCCGGCCCTCGAGCCCGTCAATGCCGCTTGGGGACTCTTCGACGCACCGGCCGATGCCCCCGTCCCGACAGAGCCCGACCCGGCCCCCACCCTCGCCCTCGCCGCCGCCCCCGCGGCCGCCGCCCCCACCGCCAACCTCCCCGCGGCCAACGCCACCGTCCGGGTGGATGTCGGACTACTCGACAAACTGATGAATCTGGTCGGGGAGCTCGTCCTCTCCCGCAACCAGCTCGTTCAGCTCGCCCAGAGCCGCCAGGTCCGGGTCGAATCTGTCAACGATGTCTCGCAACGCCTGAATCTGGTGACCTCCGAGCTCCAGGAGGGCGTGATGAAGACCCGCATGCAGCCCATCGGCAACGTCTGGGCGAAGTTCCCCCGCATCGTCCGCGACATCGCCCATGAGCTGGGCAAGCAGGTGCGCCTGGAGATGATCGGCGCCGAGACCGAACTGGACCGCACCATCGTCGAATCCATCCGCGATCCCCTCACCCACATCATCCGCAACTCCATCGACCACGGCATCGAGTCGCCCGAGAAGCGCCGCGCCGCCGGCAAGGGCGCGGAGGGCTGCATCATCATGCGCGCCTACCATGAGGGCGGACAGGTCAACATCGAGATCATCGACGACGGCGCCGGCATCAACCTGGCCCGCGTCCGCCAGAAGGCCGTCGAGAAGGGCCTGGTTGACCCCGACGCCGCCAGCCGCCTGACCGAGCGCGACATCACCAACCTCATTTTTCTGCCCGGCTTCTCGACCGCCGAAAAGATCACCAACGTCTCCGGCCGCGGGGTCGGGATGGACGTGGTGAAGACCAACATCGAAAAAATCGGCGGCTCGGTCGATATCCAGAGCGCCGCCGGCCAGGGCACCACGCTGCGCATCAAGATCCCGCTCACCCTGGCCATCGTCCCCGCCCTGATCGTGCGCGCCGCCGGCGAACGCTTCGCCATCCCACAGGTCAACCTGCACGAACTCGTCCGGCTCGAAGGCACCGCCGCCCGCGAAGCGATGGAAAATGTCTACGGCGCCCCCGTCTTCCGCCTGCGCGGGCAACTGCTCCCCCTCGTCTATCTGCACCGGGAACTCAAGCTCCCCCCTCCGCCCGACAGCCTGACGGTGATCAACATCATCGTCCTGCAAGCCGACCAGCGTTCCTTCGGCCTGGTGGTGGACACCGTCTGCGACACCGAGGAAATCGTCGTCAAGCCGCTCGGCCACCAGCTCAAGAGCCTGCCCATGTTTGCCGGCGCCACCATCATGGGCGACGGGCGGATCGCCCTGATCCTGGACGTGGTCGGCCTCGCCCAGTACTCCCGCGTGCTGGGCACCAGCAACGACCGCAACCGCTCCATCGTCAAGGAAGCCGCCGCCGAATCCCGCGGACCCACCAGCCAGCTGCTCCTCTTCTCGCTGCCCGGGCGCAACCGGCTCGCCATGCCGCTGCAACAGGCCGCCCGGCTGGAGGAATTTTCCAGCGACCTGGTGGAGCTGTCCGGTGCCCGGGAGGCGGTCCAGTACCGCGGCCGCATCCTTCCCCTCCTGCGGCTCTCCCGCCAGTTGCCCGGCGCGAATGCCGCCCCGGAACGCAGCGGCGGCACCCTCCAGGTCATCGTCTACCAGCAGTCCGGCCACCATGTGGGCCTCGTCGTGGGCGAAATCCACGACATCATCGAGGACACCCTGGAGATCCAGCCGGGCACGGCGAGCACCGGCATCGTCGGTTCCGCCGTCATCCAGGGCAAGATCACCGATCTGGTCGAGGTCCCCGGGCTGCTCCGCAGCGCCGGCATCACCGTGCACCAAGCCGCCTGAAGCCATGTCCACCCCCCGCCAACTCTGCACCTTCCGTCTCGCCGACCTGTCCTTCGGCATCGATGTCCTGGCCGTCCAGGAAATCCTCCGGGGCCGCGAGCTCACCCGCATCCCGCTCGCCCCCGACTCCATCGAGGGCCTCCTCAATCTCCGCGGCCAGATCGTCACGGCCCTCGACCTGCGCGAAATCCTCGCGCTGGCCCCGCGGCCCGAAGGCCTGCCGGCCATGCTCCTGATCGTCCGCGACGGGGACTCCCGGCTCGCCCTGCTGGTCGACTCCGTGGGCGACGTGCTCGAGGTGGATGAAGAATCCTTCGAGCTGCCGCCCGACACCCTGCCCGAGGCCACCCGCACTTTCATCCACGGCGTGCACAAGCTGCCCAAACAGCTGCTCCACATTCTCAACACCGCCGCGGTCTTCTCCACTTCCACTCTCATCAACTGATCCTCCTCCCATGCGCCTCAGCCTCAAAATCATCCTGCCGGCCGGCCTGCTGACCTTGCTCAGCCTCGGCACGGTCCTGTTTTCCATTTTCCGGCAAGCTGCGAATTTTCAGCATTCCCAGCTCTACACCCTGACGTCGAGTGCCGATTCCGTCATCGACCGGATCGACCGCTGCCTCTTTGAACGCTACGGCGATGTCCAGGCTTACAGCCTGAATCCGCTGGTGCACCGGGACCTCGCCCAGCTGGACGAACACTCCCGCGAAACTATCACCGGACTGTTGAACGACTATGCCGCCGCCTATGGCTGCTACCCGATCACCCTGATTACCGATCCCGCCGGCAAGGTGATCGCCATCAATACGGCGACCCCCGAGGGCAAGCCCCTGCCCGGATCGACCGATTACCTCGGCGCCGATTTGTCCGGCGCCGGCTGGTTCCAGCAGGTCAAGGCCGCCCACTACACCACCTACACCGGAGAAGGTGCCCTGACCGGCACCTATGTCGAAGAACCGGGCAAGGACCCGATGATCACCAAGCTTTACAGCACTGCCGCCCCGGCCTGGACCATGTCCTTCTCCGCCCCCATCCGCGACGGCGAGGGCCACCTGTTCGGCTACTGGCACAACGTCTTCACCAGCCGCATGCTGGAGGAAATGATACTGGCCGAGCACAAGATTTTTGTCCGGCGCGGTCTGCTCACTACCGACGTAACCGTGGCCCGGGCCGACGGAACCTTGTTGATCGACGGACAGCTCTCGAATGCGGGCCAGAGC
>CAISJA010000390.1 GCA_903885525.1 uncultured Opitutaceae bacterium | reverse complement strand
CCGGGGGATGACGAGCTTTACCACCAGCTTGCACAGCCAAGTCACGGGGGACAGGATGCGCTTCATCCAGAGCAGCGGGTAGACCACATGCGGCAGGAGGGTGGTGCGGTAGACGACCCCGAGGTTTTTCGGAATCACCTCGGAGAAGATGAGGATGCCGAGCGTCATGCCGCCGGAGACGAAGCCGAGCGAGGGGTGTCCGAAGAGGTCCGCGCCCAAGGCGCCAACAATCACCGAGCCGAGGGTGTGGGCCATGGTGTTCAGCGTGAGGATGGAGGAGATGGTCTCCTCCATGTTGTTGCGGAGGCGCTCCAGCAGGCTGCCGCGGACAGGCTTTTCGCGTTTCAACGCCTCGACCTCGGCGGTGGTCGTGCTGAGCACCAGCGCCTCCAGCAACGAACACCAAAAAGAGGTCAGCAGGGTGAAGAGGACGGCGAGGGCGAAACCGAGCATCCGGGCACACTAGGCGGCGCGGACGGCAGGGGAACACATTTCTTCGCCCGCAGGACGGCGCCAGGACAACGCCGTCGCAGGGAAGACTGCTGCGACAGGGGCACGTCATCCGCCGGGTCTCTCCGTCGTTAGCTTTCCGCATGCCTGCCGTCGCCCGGCGTACTGACTGGGCGGGCGGCAAAGATTCCCTTGCCGGTGCCCGGGGGTGGGGGCTTAGCTCCCGTCATGAGCGAACTGAAAGTCACCCCCCTGAACGCTTTTCATCGCCGGCATGGCGGCCGGATGGTGGACTTTGCCGGCTGGGACATGCCGGTGCAGTACAAGAGCATCCTCGAGGAGCATCGTGCCGTGCGCCAACGGGCCGGCTTGTTCGATGTCAGCCACATGGGCGAAGCCGATGTCCGGGGTCCCGGGGCGCTGAAGTTTCTCCAGCACCTCGTCTCCAACGACTGCCGCAAGCTGTATCCGGGGCGCGTCCTCTACACGGTGATGTGCTACCCGCACGGCGGTGTGGTGGATGATCTGCTGGTCTACTGCCGCGGCGAGGGGGATTATTTTCTCTGCCTCAATGCCGGCAACATCGAGAAGGACGTGGCCTGGATGCAAGAGCAGGTGAAGGGCTATGACTGCACGGTCGTCAACCGTTCGGCCGAGTACGCCCAACTTGCCGTCCAAGGGCCGGCTGCGGCCGCGCTGTTGCAGACCCTGACCCGGTCGGACCTCCCGGCGATCAAGTACTATCATTTTGCCGAGGGGGAGGTGGCGGGGGTCCCCGGCCTGCTCAGCCGCACGGGATACACGGGTGAGGATGGGTTTGAACTCTATTGTCCGGCCGATGCGGGGGAAAGGCTGGCGGAAGCCGTGCTTGCCGCTGGCGCGTCTTTCGGTCTTGAGCTGGCCGGTCTTGGCTCCCGCGACAGTCTCCGTCTCGAGGCGGGGTTTCCGCTGTACGGCCATGAAATCACCGAGCAGATCACGCCGATCGCCGCCGGACTAGGCTGGGTGGTGAAGTTCGACAAGGGCCCGTTCATCGGCTCCGCCGTGCTGCAGGCCGAGCAGGCCAGGGGCCCGGCGCAGCGCATCGTCTTTTTCAAGACCGGGGACCGGCGCATCATCCGCGGCGGCGCTCCGGTCCTGAATGCCGCCGGCACGGCGGTGGGTGTCGTCGTGTCCGGCACGCTCTCCCCCATCCTGAACGAGGCGATCGGCTCCGCCCTTGTTGATGCCGCGGCCACCAAGGATGCGCTGCAGGTCGACGTGCGCGGGACCACACTGAACCTGGCGCTGGCGAAGCCGCCCTTTGTCGCGCTGAAGAAGCCTTGATGGGCGGCAGGAAACACGGATCGACATGAAACCGAAAATCAGTGTTCATGCGTGACTCCTGCAGTGGCCAAACGAATTCTTCTCCTTCCATGAGCAACATCCCTTCCGAACTGAAATACGCCAAATCCCACGAGTGGCTGCGCGCCGCCGCCGAGGGTGCGGCGGTGGTGGGCATCTCCGATTACGCCCAGAACAGCCTCGGCGACATCACCTTTGTGCAGCTGCCCCAAGTGGGAGCTCAGTTCAAGGCCGGTGACACCTTCGGAGTGGTGGAATCGGTCAAGGCCGCCTCTGATGTCTATGCCCCGCTCGCCGGCACCGTGGTCGAGGTCAACCCGGCACTCGTCGGATCGCCGGAGAAGGTCAACTCCTCTCCCTACGCCGACGGCTGGATGATCAAGCTCCAACTCGTCAATCCAGCCGACATCGCCGGGCTGCTCTCGGCCGACGACTATGGCAAGCTGATCGGCTGAACCTTGCCATCGGGTGCCGGGATGGTGCCGGGATGGTACCGGGCGGCCGCCGGCTCAACATCGTTCACACTGGTCTTCCCTTCCATTTGTCACGCCGCCGCTCCGTCGGGGGCGGATCGGCGCCGGGGCCGCGGCAGGATCAGGGCGGGGTAATCTGCAGACGGAAGAAAGCCTTGGGAGCGGAGGCGGCCGGAGTGGTAGCCTGCCAGGTTTCGGTCGTCCCATCACTGCCGGTCATCGTGAGCGTGACTCCCGCTGTGGTCCAGACGGACAGGTCGCTGGAGAAATGGACGGCGATGGCGGCGGCGCTCACTGCGGCCGGCTTGGTGAAGGTGTACACCCAGTTGCCGCCGCTCTTCGTCAGGGTGGGGAGGCCGGCCGTGACATTGGCGGAGGGGGCCAGGCCGAGGGCGTACTTGAGCAGAGTGCTGAGCCCGTCCCGGTCGGCCTGGGTAAGCGACGGACTGCCGGCGAGCGCGGGAAGCGAGAGAAATTCCCGCAGAAAAATCGGGGTGCGTATCTCCAGTGGAAGAGTGGAGGGAGTAGCATCCAGAATCGCTTTGAGAATCCGGTAGCGGCTGTCGGCCGAGGCCCGGTCGGTGCCATCGGTATAGTTGATGTTGGAATGGTGCCATTCGCCGTATTCGCCCAGCCAGCCGGCTTGCAGCGACAGTACGATGTCGCTGTTGGCCGAGATGATGGGATAGAGCTGGGCCATGTGGCTCAGCAGGGTGCTTTCGGTCACAGCGGTCGTATTCGGCGTCCCCCAGAGGTAGGCCGGACGGAGGATGATTTTCAGGCCGGCGGCCCGCACCGCCGCCAAACCGGTGGAGAGATTGTCCAGCCAGGCCTGCGGGAGCGGCGTGCCATCCTGCCATTGGTCCAGATGCAGGTAACTGCGCAAGACCGTGGCACCGGGATTGGTTTGCTGGACTCCTCCGTAGCTCCGCACGCTTCCGGCGTAGCTGTAGGCATTGAGACTGAGGGGGCGATGAGCTCTATGTTCCCATTCTGCACCGTCACCGCGCTGACCGCGCCATCAATGGGTGGCGGAGCGAATCCCGTGTCCAGGGGTGCCGTTGGCGAGCACATGGAAAACTCCTGACAGGGATGTGCTGTTAGCGACGGTAGGTGTTCCGGCGGCGTAAAAGCTCCCGTCCGGGGCGGCGTAAATCGCGTAGATCCCTGATCCCAGCAGCTCGGCTCTGACCGCCCACGCCGGATTCATGGCGACCAAGCCGGGATAGGCCGAGGGGGCCACGGTCAGTTGCGCCAAGGCAGAGACCGTGGATCCGTTGCCATCGCTCACCACCACGTCGTAAAAATCGGCATTGGTCCGGCTCAGTCCGGTCAGCGTCAAGGATGCACCCGTCTGTCCGGTCAAATTGAAACCGTTCCGCTGCCATTGGTAGGTCAGCGAACCGGAAGAGGTGGAGGCCGTGAGGCTGAAGGTGGCCAGACCTCCGACGACTCCCGCTTAGCTGGCGGGCTGGGCCGTGATCGAAGGACTGGCAAACCCGAGGGTCGGCCAGAGGATGGCGGAGAGAAGGCTGAGGAGAAACCAGGAAGGGTTGCTTGCTTGCTTCATGTGGTGCTGCCGGTCTGGGTGACGTACAATGGCGGCGCTAAAATTGGGTTTTGAGCAGGCCCGCCGCTTTGCCTCGTCCGGTCTCTGGCGGGCGATTCCTGCCCGCAGCCAAAGCGACCGGTCAGGGGAGTTGCGCCAGGGTGGTGGCAAAGGCCAGCTGGTCGGCGGCGCGGTAGAAGGAGGTGCCGGCGACGAAGGTGTCGGCCCCGGCGGCGCGGCACTCGGCGGCCGTGGCCAGGTCGATGCCGCCGTCCACCTCCAAGCGGTACTTCAAGCCGCGTTCGCGGCGCCAGCCGTCCAGCTGGGTGATTTTCGGCAGCATGTCACGGCGGAAGGGCTGGCCCCCAAAGCCAGGCTGCACGGTCATGACGAGCACGAGATCGACCTGGTCCAGCAGCGGGGAGACAGCCCCGGCGGGTGTGCCCGGATTGAGCACAATGCCGCACTGGCAGCCGAGCGCACGGATGCGCGCAAGGGTGGCGGCATGGTTGTAGGCCGGCTCGATGTGGATGCTGATCAGATCGGCCCCGGCCCGGGCAAAGGCTTCCACGTAGCGGTGCGGCTCGGAGAGCATCAGGTGGGTGTCAAAAAACAGCCGGCAGCCGGCGCGCCGGAGCGCGGCCAGCGTTTCTGCGCCGAAGCTTAGATTCGGCACAAAATGGCCGTCCATGAGATCAAAATGAAGCCAAGGCGCACCGGCCGCGGCGGCGGCGGCGGCGCTGGCGGCCAGGTTGGCGTGGTCGCCAGCCAGCAGTGAGGGGGCGAGGATCGGGGCGTAGAACATGCCTCGGGCAGCGAACAATATGCCCGGCGCGGGCACAATGCTGGACTGCGAGAAAAAACAGGGAGCTGCTCAGGGCGGATTCATTCTTAGGCCAAGTCATTGGAGCAACGCGACAGCCGCGGTCACTTTCTCCGGGGCACGGGACAAAAAAACGCCCGCCGGGATGGCGGGCGTGGTATCAAGCGGAGAGTTTTGGCTTA
Organism: uncultured Opitutaceae bacterium; assembly: GCA_903885525.1. Classification (GTDB taxonomy): domain Bacteria; phylum Verrucomicrobiota; class Verrucomicrobiia; order Opitutales; family Opitutaceae; genus Didemnitutus. The sequence continues at coordinate 972 of CAISJA010000390.1, read as the reverse complement.
GAAACGCTTGGTCAACTGGACATAGACAAATCGCCCGGTGGGGTCGTACATGAAACCAGGGTAACCGACCGAATTGCTCTGCGAACCCGAGGCGAACGGGGGGGCGCGGTCCAAGGCATTGAGCACACCCACCGTCACCTTGGTATCGGCCAGATATTTTCCGGAAAGCGCATAGCTGGCTTGGAAGTCGAAGGTGATCATGCTGGCGACCTCAAAGGAATAGAGATTCCCGTTGTTGTCGTAATTGAAATCCTGGAACCCGGACTGGTAGTTGGCGACGACCTCGGCGCTCAGCCTGCGGCGGGACCAATTGACGCTGGCTTTGCCTTTCCAACGTACATAGCCATCCATCCCCTGGCCCTGGCTGGCGTCCTGATTCACCATTTCGACTAACGGTGTGCCGGCCACGAGGGACTGCCGGTAGGACCAGAGATAGGTTGCCCCGGCGGTGAAATCGAACCGGCCGAGGTTGGCGGTTTCGAGCAAGTATCCGGCGCCCATGTCGATACCCTTGGCAATGGTTTGGCCGGAATTATGGTAAGGGGCGGTGACGGCCAGCAGATTGCCGGCGCTGTCGTAGAGGACGCCCTCCTGGGCCGTGTTCAAGCCGCCGGTCGCCGGGGTGCCGTTGGCTGGGCCTGGGGCCTGATGGGTGCCCCAGTAGCGGTCCAACACATCCTGGGCACTGGAATACACGGTCCCATTGCGTTCGACGCGCCAGTAATCGACATTGGCGGTGAAGCCCTTCAGCAGGGGAGTGGACGGCGACCACACCACGCCGAAGGTCTCGCTGACGGTGGTTTCCGGTTTCAGGTTCGGATTGCTCACCTTCAGGATAGTGGTTTCGGGTTCAGTCCCGTCCCACAGGGAGTGGATATGACGATGCAACTGCTTGCATAGGAATGCGAGCAAGGTGTCGGCGGGGCGCCGGCGTAATTGATGATTTTAGTGCGAAAGCTGGTTTTGCTCGGG
>CAISJA010000389.1 GCA_903885525.1 uncultured Opitutaceae bacterium | reverse complement strand
TCTTGAACAGGTCGATGGCGAGTTCGGGATTCATGACGGCTTGGCAGGAATCAGGTGAGGAAGCTTTGGACGAGCGACTTGACAATCAGGTGCCAGCCATCGACGAGGACGAAGAGCAGCAGTTTGAACGGCAGCGAAACCACGTTTGGCGGCATCATCATCATGCCGAGGGCCATGAGCACGGCGGAAACGAGAAAATCAATGACCAGGAAAGGCAGGAAGAGCAGAAAGCCCATCTGGAAGGCCGTCTGCAGCTCGCTGATGACGAAGGCGGGGATGACGACCCGGATCGGAAGGTCCTTGGCGGCCGTCGGACCATAGCCGCCCAGCTCGAGAAAGTACTCCAGGTCGCGAGTCCGCGTCTGCTTCAGCATGAATTCCTTCAACGGCAGGGTGGCCTTGTCCAGCGCCTCTGCGGACTGGATCTGGCCGTTGAGATATGGGGTGAGGGACTCCTTGTGCACCCGGTCGATGACCGGTCCCATGATGAAAAAGGTGAGGAAGAGGGACAGGCCGACGATAATCTGGTTCGACGGCGCGCCCGGGACGCCAAGGGCCGTGCGGACGAAGCCGAGGACGATGACGATGCGGGTGAAGCTGGTCGTCAGCAGCACCAGCGAAGGGGCCACGGAGAGCAGCGTCATCAGCAGGACGATCTGGACGGCGACGCTCATCTGGCCGGGACGTTCCGCCCCTTCGAGATTGAGCGACAGCTTTAACGGGTCGGCACCGTGCGCCACGGCCGGCGCGGGCCCTCCCGGAGCGGAGGTCAGCAGTCCATTCCGGGTTGTCAGCGTGGTGGTGCTGGCTGGCGCGAAGGACGGACCGGGCGGCACGCCTGGGTTGGGATTGCCGGTGTTTTGCGCCAAGGCCGGCCCGACGGCGAGGAGCGCCAGCGCCACAGACAGCAGCGCAAAGCCGAAGCGGCGGAAATGAACGTGGACCGGGATCATGGGCCGGACCCCGGCTGTTTCTGTCCGGCCTCCAGCACAGAGAGCAGATTGATGCGCCCGGGACAGACGCCGAGCAGGAATTTCTGTCCATCGTACTCCGCCACCACCAGGTACTGGCGGTTGCCCAGGGAGCGGGATTCGGCCACGGTCAGCCTGCGGCCGCCGCCGCCTGGTCCCGCCTGCCACTGGCGCTGGCGCCAGAGCAGCCAGCCGCCGCCGGCCGCCGCCACCAAGGCGAGGGCCGGCAGGAGCCAGCCGGCACCGCCCTCCCGCGCTGCGGCCGGAACCGCCGGTGCCGCCGGATGGGGGTAGATGATCTGGTCCTCGGCGCGGATGGTCCCGGCCAGCAGCAAAGCGGCCACCACGACGAATCGGCGGCGGTTCATGGCCGGTTGCTGCCCACGAGCTCGGTGATCTTGATGCCGAAATTGTCCTCCACCACCACCACCTCACCGTAGGCGACCAGCTTGTCGTTCACGTAGAGGCCGACCGGATCGCTGGCATGCTGCTGGAGCTGCACGACCGAGCCGGGGGAAAGTTCGAGGACTTCACGCATCAACAGCAGGCAGGAGCCGAGCTGCACGGTGACTTTGACTTTTACGTCAAGGACGATATCAAGGGCTTTTTCTTCCATCTGGTTTGGTAAGTTTGTCTTCCTCCGCGGAAAGCGGAATCCTGCAGGTGAGTTGGACGGCAACGCGGTCGGCATCAAGGCCGACCGTCCCGACAAATTTTGGTGTGCCGTTGAGGAGCACCTGGGTCTGTTGCAGCAACGCGGTGGGCAGCTCGATCAGGTCGCCGACCCGCAGGCTGGAGACCTCGCGGAGCGAGAGCTCGAGGCCGTCCCATTCGGCGCGGACCGGCATGGTGATGTGGTCGTAGGCCCTTTGCCAGCCGGAATGCTTCTCCACCGTGGCCACGGCGGTGTCCTTCTGGCGCCGGGCCTGCATCCTTTTCACCAGCGGCTCGATGGTGTAATACGGAACCCCGATCTGGATCTGCTCGGAGCAGTCGCCGAAGTTCACCTCCAGGGAGAGGGAGAGAATGATGGCATCCTTGGGCGAGGTCTGCAGGAAGCGGCCGTTGTTCTCATGGCCGAGGATGTGGGGGTGGAGGTCCTGCTCGCCCTTCCACTGTCCGCACCATTCTTCGAGCAGCATCATGATGATGTCCTCAAGGAGGGCGATTTCGATCTCGGTGAGGTAGCGTTCGGCCTTGACGGAATGGCCGCGGCCGCCGAGGAGGCGGTCGGCGATGGTGAGGGCCAGCCGGGGGTTGATATCGATGATGCCCACCCCCACGAGCGGATCAGTCTTGAAAAGGCAGATGTGCGTCGGGCTGGGCAGCGATTCGGTGAACTTGGAGTAGCTGGCGGTGGTCAGCTTGGACATCTTCAGGCCGAACTCCATCCGCAGAAAGAGGGAGAGCCGGGCACTGAGGTACCGGATGAAGTCCTCGTGGAGGAGGCGCAGCCGCCGCAGCTCGACCTCGGAAAGAAAAGCCGGGTTGCGGAAGTCGTAGGTCTCCACCTTGCCGGCGACGGTGGCATCGCTCCTCTGCCCGTCGGCGCGCAGCAGGAGAGCGCGCGGGGCATTCTCGACGGCGGTCTGCGCCAGCAGCTTGTCGATCTCGGATTGATCGAGAAACTCCTGCGCGGCATCCTGGTGGGGATCGTCGGCCATGGCGGCTACTGGATGACGAAATCGGAGAAATACACCTGGTCGACCAAGCGTTTGCCCAGCGCCTGATTGTAGGCGGCGACCAGCTTTTCGCGCAGCACATTCTTCGAGCCCGGTTCTTCCAGATCGGCGAGCGTCTGCGACGAGAGGACGTTGAGCGTGATGTCGGTCAGCCGGGCCTTGCTCCCCTCGAAGGCGGAACGGATGCCTTTGCCCTGGACGGCGGTGACAATGAAGCTGGTCTTGAGGTACCTAGTGCCCATGGTACCGGCGAGGTTGACCACGATGTTGCTGAATTCATACGTGCCTGGCGAGGCGGGCTCCTTGCCCTTTTCGCCTTCCTTGCCGCCCTTGGGCGCGCTCTCCTCGGGCGGTGGGGCCGCCTCGGCCTCGCTCGCGGCCGCATGGGACCCGGACGCCGGTGCGAGGGTGGACAGTTTCTTCTGCAACCGGGGCAGGACGACGAACTCGGCCACCGCAAACGAAAGCGCCGGGGCGAGCACGATGGCCAGCAACGCAGGCAGCATCGCCTTGATGCCCCCGCCGGAGGGTTTGCTCTCTTCCGGCGCCGGGGCCGCGGAAGCGCCCCTGTCCTTTTCGGCACCGGGGGCATCCTTGGCTTCTTTGGCTTCCTTCGGGTCTGGTTTGGCGGCCATGGCGGGCGGGAGTCGGGCAGGGTTTGAATCAGCTGCGCTTCAGGTTGACTACGTCGTCGAGCACGGTGTCCGAGACGGTGATCAGGCGGGAGCCGGCCTGGAAGCTGCGCTGCGTGGTGATGAGGTCGGAGAACTGCTGAGCGAGGTCGACGTTCGACTGTTCCAACGTGCCGGACTTGACCTTGCCGAGTCCATTGGTGTCGGGCACGTTGCCGCCGGTCAGGATGCCGCCGCCCACCGGGCCGGCGTTGGTGAGCTCCGTGTAGAGGTTGCCGCCGGTCTGCATGAGGGCGGACGGATCGTTAAAGTTCTGGAGCTGGATCTGGTTGGTGGTCGCGTTGGTCCCATCGGAGTAGTACTCGACGACGTTGCCGGAGTTGTCGATGCTGACGGACTGTAGGGCCGCCCCGGTGGGCAGGCTGGCGCCGATCCGCACATCGCCGACGGTTTTCAGCCCGGCGCCGGTGAGGCCCTGCACGCGCATTCCCAACTGCGTCGTCAGGTAGCCGTTGGAGTCGACCTTGAACTGGCCGTCCCGGGTGGCGTACTGGGTGGAGCTGGCGGCATCCTTGACGATGAAGAAGCCGTTGCCCGAGATGCCGAGGTCGGTGGTGTTGCCGGTGCTGTTGAGTGCACCCTGGCTGAAATCCTGCGCGATGCCCGCCACTTGGACCCCGGCCCCAATCTGGATGGCCGACGTGTCGGAGGTACTGCCGCTGGACGGGGTCGAGCCGCGCAGGGTGTTGGCGAAGCTCTGCTCAAAGGAAGCGTTGGAGCTTTTGAAGCCGGTGGTGTTGACGTTGGCGATGTTGTTGCCGATGACTTCGAGTCCCTTGCTGAAGGTGGAGAGGGCGCTGACGCCCGAGGTGAGTGTGCCGATGAGTGCCATATTGGAGGGGTGGTTGAGTTTTTTGCGTTAGGAAGTGGGGGTGGAAGTGCCGGTGGATGAAGCACCCGTGCCGGCCGAGGAGGAAACGGGGGTGGCGGCTGCCGCGGCCGCCGCAGCGGGAGCAGAGGCCGGAGCCGTGTAGGGCTCGATCCGCTTGATCGTGGAAAGCGCGTAGCTGGTGTTGTTGATCACCACGGCCGGCGAGGCGCCGGAATTGTCGACGGCGGTCACCACTCCCGTGACCGATTTGCCGTTGGCATCGGTGGTGGTGACATTGCGGCCGAGGTAGGTGGCGGCCATCAGTTGGTTTTGCGCCGAGGTCATCTGCGTCTGCGACTGCAGGGTGCTGAACTGGGCCAATTGGGCGATCATGGCGGTGTCATCCATCGGCTTCATCGGGTCCTGATTCTGCATCTGCACCGACAGGAGATTAAGAAAATCCGCCTCGCCCAGCTGCTGGGTGGGAGACTTGGCGGCCGCGGTGGTGGAGGCATTGGCGACGGCGGAGGAAGACAGCGAACTGTAATACGCGCCGGAAGTCGGACTGGTGGCGGAGGAGACACTCATGGGATTATGCGAGGGCGGTGAGGTGGAGTGAGCCGGGAGCGGAGAGGGCGGAACGTGGGGCCGCTTCGTCGGAGGTTTCGGTCGCAAAGCGCCGCGGCGGACGCAATTCGGGCGGGACCAGGCTCGGCGGAGATTGTGGCGAAGATTGCTGCTGGAAAGAGCCCTGGCCCTGGGTGGAAGCCGAAAAGCCGCCCGCCGGCGCGCTGGCCGGCACAAATTCCGCTTCGGTCAGGCGGGCCGAGCCAGCCGGGGCCGCGGCACTGACCGATCGCCACTCGGTCGCCAAGGCCGAGCGCAATTCCGGCGAATCCGTGCGGAATTGGGCATGAATCTCGCCGTCGCGAAGCTGGACCCGTACGGCGAGGTCCTCGTGCCCGAACTTGAAGCTCAAATTGACGGTCCCCGCGTTCTGTTCCGCCTGGCGGAGCTGCGTGTCGACGAGACCCAGGACGGTTTCGACAGCCCGCTGGGCGACCACCGGGGCCTGGCTTGGTGCAGCCGGATTCGTTGCCCGGCTGGTCGGCGCCAACGTATCCGCCAGGGCATTGGGCAATCCAACCGGCAGCTCGACGGGGATGGCGGGGGAAAGATTGCGGGGGGAACCGGCGGGGTACATGGCGGCAGCCCTAGTAGCAACGGCGATGCCAGCTTTGGTTGTGCCCTTTGCATTCACTTTGCCTGCAATATTTAAAATTTGTTTTTCGCCGTCGTCCGGCGGCAACTTTAGTCCCAAAACCGCAGGGGATGTGGCGACGGCAGAATTTACCGCGCCGTGGGCGGATACTAAGTCCGCCCCAGCCGTTTGCGGGACGGTGTCGGATTGAACCATGGGGCGCTGGAGCGATACGTCGGACAATTTGGATCCGGCCGAAAGCAAAGTGGTGTCTGCCACCACCGTGGCCGCAGACCGCGGCAGCTGGAACGAGGGTGAAAAGGACCAATCAGCCTGTGCTCCGGGAGAGGGAACGGCAGCCAGCGGCTGAACCGTGACGATGGGCACCAAAGCGGGAGTGGGTGCGCTCGGCAGTGCCGCATCGGCGGGTTGGTCCGGTGCTGGGTGGCCGGAGCCACCCCAACGGGCCACCGACAGCGAGGGCAGCTGCGGAGCGGCATCAGCGAGTGGCTGGGAGACAATCTCCCCTTGACCAGCACCGGCGGCCGGCCCGTTCGGGGGTGTGACCGCGGGCGAAAGCATGGCCCAAAGCGGAGCCAGCAAGGTGGCCGCTGCGGTTTCCTGCTGCTCGCGGGTGGGAGTACGGTCGGGAGGAGGCGAGAGTGTGGCGGATGCCGTGGGTTCCGCGGGGGCAGCCGATACGGCGGGGACAACGGGGACCGCGGGGGCAAGAGAATTTCCGAGTGCTGCCACCATGGACGCCGCCCCAGGCCCGGCCGCGGCGGCCAACGCGGCGGAGGCCAGGGTGCTGGCTGAGAGCGGGGGCGTCACCAGGGTGCCGCCGACAAACGAGGAAACCGCGGTGCCGGAGTCCCCGGATGCGGCGGAGGCGGCTTCCGGTTCGCCGGCCAAAGCAGGTTCCCTCGCCGCCCCGGCATCATCCCGAACCACCTCCGCGCCGGGTGAATCGACCGCCGGCGCAACCATGCCGCCGTTGCTCACCGTGCTGTGGAGTGTCATCCTCAGGGCTGAAAAGTTCGTCGTCCCCTGCCCTGTCGCCGGAGCAGCCACTCCAGTGAGGCCGGGCCCGGTCGAGGAATTTTCCTCCTGTCCCGGGACAGAGGAGAGGAGCCGGCTGTTCGACAGCGTGGGCAGCCGCGGGGTGGCAGCCGCGAGTGGCTGGGAGACAATCTCCCCTTGGTCAGCACCGCCGGCCGGCCCGTTCAGGGGTGTGGCCGTGGGCGAAAGCATGGCCCATAGTGGAGCCAGCAAGGTCGCCGCTGCGGTTTCCTGCTGCTCGCAGGTGGGAGAATGGTCGGGAGGAGGCGAGAGTGTGGCGGATGCCGCGGGGGCCGCGGGGGCAGCCGCTACGGCCAGGACAACGGGGGCCCCGGGGGCGATAGAATTTCCGGGCGCGGCCACCGTGGAGGCTGCCCCAGGCCGGGCCGCGGCGGCCAGCGGGGCGGAGGCCAGGGTGCTGGCTGCGAGCATGGGCGTCACCAAGGTGCCGCCGACAAACGAGGAAGCCGCGGTGCCGGAGTCCCCGGGTGCGGCGGAGGCGGCTTCCGGTTCGCCGGCCAAAGCAGGTTCCCTCGCCGCCCCGGCATCATCCCCAGCCGCCGCCGCGCCGGGTGAATCGACCGCCGGCGCAGTCATGCCGCCGTTGCTCACCGTGCTGTGGAGTGTCATTCTCAGGGCTGAAAAGTTCGTCGTCCCCTGCCCTGTCGCCGGAGCAGCTACTCCAGTGAGGCCGGGCCCGGTCGAGGGATTTCCCCCCTGTCCCGGGACGGAGGAGAAGAGCCGGCTGTTCCCGGATGGCCGGGTGAATGGCCGCAGGCCGTTGGAAAGCTCCGGTAGGGCCGGGCCTCCTTGCGGCGCGGCCGCGGCAGTGTTGCCGGTGGCCGGGGAACCGACTTCGCCACCCGCGATCGGTGAGCCCAGGACGACCGTTGAACCGGTGAGCAAGTCCGAAAACAACGCCGCGTCCCTTGGACCGTTGGCGTCCGCCGCCCCACCCGGGGTTGCGTCGGTCGTAACGAGGAGCTGGCCGAGCGTGGCACCGGTGGGAGAAGCCGGGGCGGCGGGGGAGTCGGCGGCGGAGTTGGGGGAGAGGGATATGTTCATGCCTGCATCCATCCATGGAGAAAATCCACGTCATCCTTGACGTGCGGGAGGTGGGATCAGGATGGGTTGGCAGTCTTGGTGGCCTTGAGCAGCCGGAGCTTTTCGGAGAGCACCGCCGCCCGGCGGGACAACAGGCCATCTTTGTCGGGCGTCTTGCTCATTTCCTCGAAGATGGTGGCGACGGTCTCGGGCTTCATGAGCGAAAGTATCTTCACCACCGTGATGTCGTCCATTTCCCGGATGATCGAGACGGCCGCCCGGGGCGTGAGGTTGGTGTAGGTCTGGGCCAGGCCGCGGAGATTCTTGGCCTCGTCGGCATTGATTTCCACCACCCGCTCGCCGATTTCCTTCCGCATCGCCTCGATGTCGTTGCGGATTTTCTGCAATTCGGTTTGTTCGTTGGCGAGACGCGCCGTGCGTTGCTCCAGCTGTTCGGCCTGCTTTTTCAGGCGGGCCTTCTCCTCCTTCAGCTCGGACGTGAGGTTGTCGATCTCAATGGTCCAGAAGTCCCACCCCTGGCTTTTGCTTTCCGCCTCCGCGACCTGGCGGACACCCCGGGTCCGGGCCATCATCAGCTCGGTCGCCCGCCAGACGGGCCAGACACCGGCCGCGGCGCCCGCCAGCAGGCCCGCGAGAAGGATGAGAGTGGGGTTTTGCAGCAGTTTGCTCATGTCAGGACAGGGCGCCGGGCGGCGCGGTAACCGGCGAATTCATCGAGCGCGGACTGCTCGACCCGCTGGCCTTCGGCCCGGTGGCTCGCGCGGGCTTTTTCCTCGAGCTTCTGCACGATTTTGAGGTGCCGGTTGGCTTCCAGATACTCCTCGCGGCGCAGATTCATCGCCTCGTGGGCGGCGATGGAATCGCGTTCCGCCTCCATTTCAGCCTGGCACTCGCCGCGATAGACGCGGAAAAGCGAGGCGGCATCCGCCGCGAGAAAGCGTTCGCTGCGGCCGGCAAACAGGATCCGCCCCAGCTCGGCCACCCGCGCCCGCGCCGCGGCGAGCCGCTCCTCGGCGGCGACATAGGCGTGGACTGATTGGGCAAAGGTCTCGCGGGCGCGCAGTTCGCGGTGGGCGCGAAGCACGGCCACGGGCCGCAGGGGAAAGCGGAATTTTTTCATGGCGCGACGATTTTTTTGAGCAGCTTGAAACTGTCCGCCCGGGACGTGTGCTCGGTGACGCCCTGGCGGAGAAATTTGGTGAGGGGCTCCTGGAGCGCGACCGCCCGGTCGAGCGCGGCGTTGGCCCCCTTGGCATAGGCGCCGATGGAGACCAGGTCCTCGTTCTTGCGGTAGAGGGCGAGATGCTCGCGGGCGAGGGCGGTGCTGTGGATCTCTTCCGCCGTGCAGATGTCCCGGGTGAGGCGGCTGACGCTCTCCAGCACGTCCACCGCCGGGTAGTGGTTGAAATGCGCAAGCTGGCGCGAGAGCACAAGGTGCCCGTCGAGGATGCCGCGCACGGCGTCGGCCACGGGTTCGTTCATGTCGTCGCCCTCGACCAGCACGGTGTAAAGGGCGGTGATGGTGCCCGCCTCGCCGGCACCCGAACGCTCCAGCAGGCGGGGCAGCAGGGCAAAGACCGAAGGCGTGTAGCCGCGGGTGGCCGGCGGTTCGCCGATGGCGAGGCCGATCTCGCGCTGCGCCATCGCGAAACGGGTGACCGAATCCATCAGCAGGAGGACATTTTTGCCCTGGTCGCGGTAGGCCTCGGCGAGGGAGGTGGCGGTGAAAGCGGCGCGGAGGCGGAGGGGGGCGGGTGTGTCCGAGGTGGCCACCACCACCACGGCCCGGCGCAGACCTTCGGTCCCGAGGTCCTTCTCGATGAATTCCCGCACTTCGCGGCCGCGTTCGCCCACGAGGGCGACGACGACCACATCGGCCGAGCACCCGCGCGCGATCATCCCCAGCAGGGTCGATTTGCCGACGCCGGAACCGGCGAAGAGACCGAGGCGCTGGCCGCGGCCGATGGGGGTGAAGGTGTCCAGCACCCGGACCCCGGTGGTGAGCGGTTCGCTGATGCGCTGGCGGCGGAGGGGATGCGGCGGGGTGGCGGGGCGGTCGGAACGATCCACCGGCACCAGGCCGAGTCCGTCAAAGGGCCGGCCCAGCGCATCGAGGACGCGGCCCAGCAGGTCGGGTCCGGGCTGCGGCAGCGGCGGACGGTCCGCGGCGGCCACCTCACAGCCGACGTGCAGGCCGGCGGTGTCGCCCAGGGGCATGAACAGCACGCGGTGTTCGCGAAATCCGACCACTTCGGCCCGGACGGCGAAGTCCGTGCGGGGGGAGCGGACGTTGCAGATTTCACCCAGGCCGACATTCGGGCCCTCGGACTCGATGATGAGGCCGGCCACGCCGGTCACGGTGCCCACACGCTGGACGGACGGCATGTGCCGCACCTGGGAGCGGATGATCTCGACCAGCGGTCCGACCGTGGTGCTCATGCGACCGCCTCCAGGCCGAAGATACCCGGGCGGGGCGGCAGGCTCGCGCTGGGGAGGGAGGGTTTCATGCGCCGGTGAGGCTGTGCGCCAGAGTGGCGAGCTTGGTTTCCTGCCGGGCGTCGGTCAGGCCGAAGCGGCTGCGCACCATGCAGTCACCCGGCGTCAGATTGCTGTCGGAGCGGATCCGGAGCCCGGGGTAGCGGCCGAGCCAGTCGGGATGGAGCGAATTCAGCAGGTCGGCATCGTGCGGGCAGAGGGAAAGTTCGAGCCCCTCCCGTTCGGGAAACAGCTGTTCCAAGGCTTCCGCGCAGAGGCGCTCGACGATCTCAGGCGGCGGCTGGTAGCCGGCGAGCAGGCGGTGGGCGATGTCGATCGCCAGGCCGGGCAGCGCCTCCCGCAGCTGGGTGAAAAGCCGGGGCTCGATGTCGGCGAGGCGCCGGAGCACCCCTTCGCTAAACTGCTCCATATCGACGCGCAGTTCGACCAACTTCTGGTCCACGACGGCGCGGGCCGCGTCAACCCCGCGGCGGTAGGCCGCCTCGGTGCCGGCGGCAAACTCGGTCTCGCTGTAGGTGTGCTGCACCCCGCCAGGCATATTGGCCCCGGCGAGCGGACGATCAAAGGCGACGAGTTTGGAATAGGTCATCCGGGAAGAGTGGCCGGCCGCGGCTGGGGCGCGCCGGACGGACGGGCCCGCCGCGCGGCGGGCAGGAGAGCGGCCGCTGGCAGGCGGCCGGGAGAGCACAAGGCCAGTTCCCGCACCACAGACGAGGGAGGGGCGTCTAGAGTGGAGAAATGGAAAAGTTCGTTCGCCGCCGGAGGGCGGGAAACGGATGAAACAGCAGCGGGGCGCGGGTCCATGGGTCAGGCAACGATGGTCTGGCTGTCGGAATCGAGTGAGATCTGGCCCTCTTCCTCGAGGCGGCGAACCGCCTGGATGATGACATCCTGGGCGCCCTCGACATCCTTCAGGCGGACGGGGCCGAGCAGTTCGATCTCCTCCTTCAGGCTTTCGGCGGCGCGTTTGGACAGTCCGGCGTAAATCTTGTCCCGGAGCGGTTCTGAAGCCGATTTCATCGCGATCGCCAGGTTGCCCGTATCGACCTCGCGGAGGACGCGCTGGAGATCCGCCGACTGGAGGCGGTTGAGATCTTCGAAGCTGAAGAGCTTCTTGCGGATGGCGGCCCCGAGGGTGGCGTTGCGTTCCTCCAGCCGGGTCAGGAGGGTCTTGGACATGTCCTTCTCTAGCTCGTTGAGGAGGCCGGCCACGGCGCGCACCCCGCCACTGTGGTGGAAGGAGGGACGCGCCTTGGTGTCGAAATGTTTGCCGAGGGAGCGGACGATTTTGCTGACGAGTTCGAGGGAGGTCGACTCGATGGTGCCGAGCCGCTCAATGACCTCCTCGCGGAGTTCGGGACCGAGCAGGGAAAAGATTTCCGCGGCCTTGACGGGGTCAAGGTAGGAGAGCACGAAGGAAATCGTCTGCGGCTGTTCGAGCTTGATCAGGTTGTAGATTTGCCGGCCCTCCATCTCGGCGATGTCGGCGAGAATGTCGACCGAGGTGCCGACCGGGCCGACCCGGCCGAGGATGGTGTTGGCCTTGTATTCGCCGCGGGCGATCTCGAGGGTCCGCTGGGCGTATGGCATGCCGCCGATGGCCGAGTTGACGCCGGCGACGACGACGCTGGAGAATTCCTCCAAGGCCTGCTTCTGCACCGTGTCGGAGATCATCTGCAAGGCGGACATCTCCCGGCAGAGCTGCTCGGCCTCGATGTCGTCGAAGTGCTTGAGGATTTCGGCGGCGGCCTCCGGACCGACGCAGATCAGGAGGACGGCGAGTTTCTGTTGGCGGCTAAGCTTGGTGTAGTCGAGGTCGGCCATCGGGAAAGATCGGGGTCAGTTTTTGGTGGTGGCGGGGGCGGCCGCCCAGTCGCGCAAGGCGGTCCCGATGTTGGCGGGTTTCTGCCGGATCAGCTGGTTGAGCATATCGGGGGTGATGTTGGTGCCGCTCTGGAGGGAGCGGGTCGCCGCATCGGCCGGCATGGAGAGCACCTCGACCGGGATCGGCTCGGGCCGCTGCTTGGCGAGGATGCGCAGGAACAGCAGCAGCACGCCGGCGGCGGCCACGACGGCGGTCCAGCGGCTGGCGACGGAGATCCAGCCCTGGAGACGGTTCTCGCTCTGGATGGCCTGCACCTGTTGGGAGATGGGCTCGACGGCAAAGGAGGTTTCCTGCAGCGCGACGACGGATTCCAGGGTCTGTCCCGGGGCCAGGCGGAGGCCGAGGGCGTTCACCACCACCTGCCGGAGGGCGTTCAGCTCCTCGGGGGTGCGCTTCTGCTCGACCGGCGCGGCGGTCGGGGCACCGCCGGCCGCCGGGGCGAGGCGGGGGGCGACAAACACGGCGGCGGTCACATTCTTGATCGTGCCCGGGGTGCGGGTGATGTTGGTGGTGGTGCGGTTGATCTCGTAGTTGGTGGTGCGGTTTTTCCGGTTCTGCTCGTTGGTGGAAACCGGCCGGGCGGAGGTGTCGTTCACCGTTTTTTCCGGCACGTTGGCGCTGACCCCGACCGCGCCGGCCTGGCGGGTTTCGGAGGAATTGCTGATGTCTTCGGTGACCGTCTGGGAGCGGACCACCTGGCCCTCGGGATCGTATTTTTCCTGCTGCATGGTGGAGGCCTCGGTTTCGATCTCGGCGGAAACCCGGACCACGGCGTTGCCGGGCCCGATGACGGCGGCGAGCATGGACTCGATCTTTTTGCCCAGGTAATCCTCGACCTGCTGCTTGTAGCGCATCTGGGAGGAGGCGGTGCCCAGGGTCGGATCCTGGCGCAGTTCCTCGGAGAGCACATGGCCGCGGTTGTCCACCACGGCGACCTGATCGGGGGCCAGGCCCTGGACCGCGTTGGCCACGAGGTGGCGGATGGCATTGACCTGGTCGGGTTCCAGCCGGCTGCCGCCCAGGTCGACAAAGACGGAGGCGGTGGAGCGGACGCCCTGTTCGGTGAGCAGCAGGCGGTTTTCCGGCTGCACGATCATCACCCGTGCGGCGCGCACGCCCTGCAGCTGCGAGATGGTGCGGGCCAGCTCGCCCTGCACGGCGCGCAGGTAGTTGGTGCGTTGCACGAAGTCGCTCAGGCCGAACTGGCCCTTGTCGAAGATTTCAAAGCCGACGCCATCGCCACTCGGGAGCCCCTTGCCGGCGAGGTCCATGCGGATTTTGTAGACCTGGTCGGAGGGGACCGAAATGGCGCCACCGCCGGCCGACACCTGGTTCGCAATGTTCTGCGTCTGCAGGTAGGCGATGATGGCGGTGGAGTCCTTGTCGCTCAGCCGCGAATAAAGCAGCTGGTAATCCGGGCGGCGCGACCAGAGCACCAGCGCCACCATGCCGATGGCCACCACGACGGTGGCGACGATGAGGGAGACGCGTTGGTTCAGGCCGAGCTGCTGCCAGAGGGCGAGCAAAGACGAGGCGAAATTCTTCATGATAGGTCAGGGAGCGAGCGGGCCTCAGGCCTGCATGCGCATGAGCTCCTGGTAGGATTCGACGAGCTTGTTGCGGACCTGGACCATCAGGCTGAACGACACGGAGGCCTCCTGCATGGCGATCACGCTCTGGTGCAGCTGGTCGGTCTCGCCGAGCAGCACCCGCTTGGTGAGGTCGTTGGCCTGGGTCTGCTTGGCATCGACGCTGGAGACGAGGCCATCGAGCATCTTCCCGAAGCCGTCGGTCGGACCGGCGCTGCCGGACGCCGCGGTGCGCAGGCCGTCCGGCTGGGCCGAAAGCGCGCGCAAGCCGGGCTGGAGCCCGCCGAGCTGGTTGGGCAGCTGGCCGGTGAGGGCGGGAGAAACAGAGCCGATGGTGGACATGGGGGAGGACGGGTTTATTTGCCGATCTCAAGGGTTTTCATGGCCATGTTCCGGGCGTTTTTCACGACGGAGAGGTTGGCCTCGTAGGCGCGGGAAGCGGTGATAAGATCGACCATTTCGTAGGACAGGTTGACATTGGGCATCGTGACATTGCCCGCGGGATCGGCGTCGGGATGCTGCGGATTGTAGACCTGCTGGCCGGGTGTGCGGTCGGAGGTGACTCCGCTGACATGGACGGTCTGGAGGGAATGGCCGCCGGCCCGCTTGACCAGCTCGGTCTCGAAGGAGACGATTTGCCGCTGATACGGGCCGCCGCCGGGAGCCCGGGTGGTCTGGGCGTTGGCAATGTTCTGCGCCACGATGTCGAGCCGCAGTTTCTGGGCCGAGAGGGCGCCCGAGGAAACGTCGATGCCGGAAATGAGGTTCATGCGCGGGATCAGGAGCCGGTGCCGGTGACGGCCAGCTTCAGTTGCTTGATGTTATAGGTGACGACTTCGGCGAGGTAGTCGTGCTCGACGGCATTGCGGTTCATGGCGAGCAATTCGTTTTCAATGTCGACGGTGTTGCCATCGGGACGCACGGTCTGGGCCTTGGCGTCCTCGGCCAGCACGGGCTTCAGGGCGGCGCCGCCACGGGATAATTCACCCGTTGCCAGGCGGGACTTGAGCTGGTCGGCGAAGTCCGGGGAAACATCCAGCCGGTGGTATCCCGGTGATTCGGCGTTCGCGATATTGGAGGCAATGGCTTCCTGCCGCAGCGCCGACGCGTCGAGCAGTCGGCTCGCGAGCTGGTAAGTGTCGGACTGGAAGATGGGGTCGACCATACACCCGGCCCTATAACAGGACGCATGCCAGCCTGACCCAGCCTCCTGCTAGCGTTTAGCATTCAATGGAATATATCTTTCCCCGCCGCCTGCCGTCCCACCCGTCGGGCCAACCGCCCGCGCGAGAGCCTAGGGTGAGGCAAATCTTGCCGCCCGATGGTGGTTTCAGGTATTTTCGCAAAGCGCCTTATCCCGGACCGTTTTGAGCCGAAGAGCGGGGTAATATCCTCATGAGGGACAGCGAATACGATTTCATCCGCAATCTCGTTTACGAGCGCAGCCGCATCCAGCTGGGATCGGACAAGCGGGAACTGGTCAGCGCCCGTTTGGGCAAGCGGCTGCGTGCCACCAGCCTGAGCAGCATCACGGATTATTGCACCCTGCTCCAGGGGCCGAAGGCGGAGGAGGAGCTGTCGCATCTGATCGATGCCATCTCCACGAACCACACCTTCTTCTTCCGGGAAGCCTCGCACTTCGATTTCATCCGCCAGCAGGTGGTGCCTGAAATGCTGGCCCGCCACAAAACCGAACGCTGGCCGCGTTTCTACGCCTGGAGTGCGGCCAGTTCCTCGGGCGAAGAGGGCTATTCCCTCGCCATCACCCTGTCCGAGTGCCTGCAGAACACCGGCTGGGGCTGGCACATCGAGGCGACCGACATTTCACACCGCATACTGGCCAAGGCCGAGGCCGGCATCTACCGGGAGGATGTGGTCGGCAAGATGCCGCCGGCGATGGTCAAGGCCTGCTTCCAGCGCGGGATCGGCCCGCAGGAGGGCAACTACCGCGTCAAACCCGCCCTGCGCCAGGGCCTGAGCTTCCACCAGCTCAACCTCCTGGAAGGCGAGCCCCCGTTCCGCGATCCGTTCCACGTCATTTTCTGCCGCAACGTCATGATCTATTTCGACCGGCAGACCCAGGAGGAGTTGGTGAACAAGCTGACCCGCCGCCTCGTGCCGGGCGGATATCTGCTGGTCGGGCACTCCGAAAGCCTGACGGGCATCCGGCATTCGCTCCAAATGATCCGCCCCGCCACCTACCGCCGCGCCCCCAACCCCTGACCCATGCCTCCCCGCAAAATCCGTGTCCTGGTGGTGGACGACTCCGCGGTCGTGCGCAAGCTCGCCTCCGACGCCCTCTCCGCCGATCCCGAGATCGAGGTCGTCGGCACGGCCGTCGATCCCTACATGGCGCGCGATCGCATCGTGGAGCTTTCCCCGGATGTGCTGACGCTGGACCTGGAAATGCCACGCATGGATGGCTTGACCTTTCTGCGCCTCCTGATGGAGCAGCGGCCCTTGCCGGTGGTGGTCCTGAGCTCGCTTTCGCAAACCGGATCCAACTACGCGCTGGAGGCGTTGCGGCTCGGTGCGGTCGACATTTTGGGCAAACCGTGCGGATCGTACTCGTTTGGTGATCTTGGTCCGCAGCTGGTCGCCAAGGTCAAGGCGGCCGCCCACGCCCGGCTGCGTCTCCCGCCCGCCGATGCCGGCCCCTCCCCGCCTGTTCCGGCCGCGGCACCTCCCGCCGCGCCGGCCGGCCGCTCCTTCCGTTCCCGGACGCACCATCCGCGGGCCGTCATTCTGCTCGGCGCCTCCACGGGAGGAACCGAGGCGCTGCGGGATGTGCTCACCGGGTTGCCGGCTGATCTCCCCGGAATTGCGATCGTGCAGCACATCCCGGCCACCTTTTCCAAAGCCTTTGCCGACCGGCTCAACACCCTCTGCCAGCTGGAGGTGCGCGAAGCCGTCGATGGCGACCGCCTGACACCGGGCCTGGCCCTGATCGCCCCCGGCAATTTCCACCTGCTGCTGCACTGGGCGGGCGACCATTATTCCGTCCGGGTCACGGGCGGACCCCAGATCTGGCACCAGCGCCCGGCGGTCGACCTGCTCTTCAAGTCGGCGGCTGATTGCGGGGCCGCCCCCCACGCCGTGGCCGGCATCCTGACCGGCATGGGGCGCGACGGTGCCGAGGGCCTGCTCCGTCTCCGGGAGAAGGGAGCTACGACGTTCGCCCAGGACGAGGCCAGCTGCGTCGTCTACGGCATGCCGAAGACGGCCTGGGAAAACGGCGCCGCGCAGCTGCAGCTGCCGCTCGACCGCATCGCCACCTATCTCACCGGACGCTGCGACTCCGCCGCCCGCCCGCCCTCCGCCGTTGCTGTACACCCATGACTTCCGCCACCCTCCCTGCGCAAAATTCCATCCTGATCGTGGACGACGAGCCCATCGTCCTCGCCGCCCTGAAGGAGACACTGGAACGGGAAAAATTCCAGGTCGTGGCCTGCTCCAGCCCGGTGAAGGCCCTCGCCATCCTCGAAACCCGCGACTTCGCGGTCATCATTTCCGACCAGCGCATGCCGGAAATGCTCGGACTGGATTTCCTCATCGAGAGCCGCAAGGCCCGGCCCCGCGCCTCGCGCGTGCTGATCACCGCGGTGCTGTCGCTGACCACCATCGTCGACGCGATCAACCAGGGGGAAATTTTCCGTTTTGTCGCCAAGCCCTGGCTCCGCGAGGAGCTGCTCGCCACCGTCCGCAACGCCATCCAACGCCACGAACTCGTCACGCAGAACGAGGTCCTGATGGCAAAATCCCAGCAGCTGAACGCCCAGCTCATCACCAGCAACGGCGAGTTGGAGCTGAAGGTCAGAGCACTGGAGGAGCAGAGCCGCCGGCTCGACCAGGCCAACCTGGAGCTGGGCACCCGGTATGAAAACTCGCTTGAGCTCTGCCGCCGCATCCTCACCGCCTATGACCCCATCCTCGGCGGCCAGGCCAAGACGCTGGTGGAGTTCGCCAAAAAGATGGCCGAAACCGCGCACTTTACCGAGGCGGAGCGCCACTCGCTCGCCTCCGCTGCCTGGCTCTGCGACCTTGGCCTGATCGGCGTGTCCCGCGAGCTGCTCCGCACTTTCCGCACCAACCCGGGGCAGCTCAGTGAACGCGAGCGCACCACGCTCCACCACCATCCGATTTACAGCCAGACCCTGGCCTCGCTCGTCGACTCCAACGCGACAATCGGCGAAGTCATCCGCGCCCACCACGAGCACTACGACGGCACCGGCTATCCCGACGCCCTGGCCGGAAACCATATCCCCTGGGCGGCCCGCTGCCTCGCGGTGGCCGTCGGCTACCTCGAATCCGGCCTGCCCAAGCAGGCGGCCATCGATTCGCTCCTCGCCAAGTCGGGCAGCTATTTCGATCCCGAGGCGGTCCGGCTCTTCCTCAAGGTCTCGAACCTCGTCCATCTCCCCCGGCAGGTGCGCGAAATCCTGCTCGATGAACTGGAGCCCGGCATGGTGCTGGCCAGCGGCATCTATTCGCCGCACGGCTTGCTGCTCATCGGCGAGGGCCAGCCTCTCGGCCCGGCCACGATCGCAAAAATCCGCGGCCACAACGAGGTCACGCCGATCAGCCAGCGCCTGCTCGTTTACCTCTAAACCGACCCGCCGCCGCCTCGGACAGGGAAAATTGCCCGGCTCGGCCCGCCGGTTGCTGCGTCCGCCAGCCCTGGGGACCGCGACGGAGCCCCGCCGCGCGGCGCCTCGCCCTCCCCAGTCGCCCTCCGGCAGCGGCACCGCCAGCCTCATTCCTCCCGGAATGTCCTTTCGGCCTGAAAGCCTGCTAAAGAAGCCGGGGAATGAACCGAAGCATTGGGGCAGCCCCCACTTCCCGGGTGCTGCCGGATGTCACTCTCCCCTCTCCAACCTTTGCTGCGCCGTCTGCCCTACGGAACGGCCCTCTGACCATGGCCGGATCACCCACTGTTGCCTCCTTGTTTGCCCAACGCGTCGTCATCGGCGTGGGCGACCTGGCCGTTTCCAACAATACGCAGGTCATCCTCAGCACCTATGCGCTGGGATCTTGCATCGGCGTGGTGGCCTACGATGCGGCGGTGCGAGCCGCCGGCATCCTCCACCTCATGCTGCCGGAATCGTCAATTTCACCCGACAAG
>CAISJA010000388.1 GCA_903885525.1 uncultured Opitutaceae bacterium | reverse complement strand
GCTTCCGGCAACCCGGTGAACCGCGCGGGCGGGCACCGCACGGCCTACCTTTGGGAGAAGGTCTGGGCTCGCGACAGCTGGCTGGAGATCATTGGCCGCTATGTGATCGCTCAGCGCGACAGCAAGAAACAGATAACCAGCATCATTTTCCCTCGCTATCATCAGCTCGATGTCACCCGTAAGTTGCAGGCTGCCGTGCTCAAGGACGGCGCCGGTGGCAAGTATCTCGTCCAGCATTCAGCCGGCTCGGGCAAGACCAACTCAATCGCATGGACGGCCCACTTCCTTGCCGAGCTGCACGATGCGGCCAACCAGAAGCTGTTCGACTCGGTGCTGGTCGTTTCGGATCGCAACGTCATCGACGCGCAGTTGCAGGATGCACTGTTCGATTTCCAGCGCACGTCCGGCGTAGTGGCGACGATCACGAACAAGGATGGCAGCAAGAGCAGCAAGCTGGCCGAGGCCTTGTCCGGGGACAAAAAGATCGTGGTCTGCACGATCCAGACCTTTCCGTTCGCCCTGGAGGCCGTGCGGGAGCAGGCGGCCACTAAGGGCAAGCGCTTTGCCGTGATCGCGGACGAGGCGCACAGCTCGCAGACCGGCGAAGCGGCGTCGAAACTCAAGGCCGTGCTCTCCCCAGAGGAGCTGGCCGAGCTTAACGATGGCGGCGAGGTCAGCTCGGAGGACATTCTCGCGTCGCAGATGGCGGCGCGCGCAGATGAGAAGGGAATCACCTTCGTGGCGTTCACTGCGACGCCGAAGAACAAGACGTTGGAAATCTTCGGCACCCGGCCCGATCCCACCCGCAAGCCGGCCAAGGACAATGTGCCGGCAGCGTTCCACGTCTATTCCATGCGGCAGGCCATCGAGGAGAAGTTCATCCTCGACGTGCTCCGGAACTACACGCCCTACAAATTGGCTTTCAAATTGGCCCACGAGGGGAAGGACTACGACGATCAGGCGGTCGAGCGCAGTGCGGCCCTGAAAGGCATCATGAATTGGGTGCGGTTACACCCCTACAACATCTCCCAGAAGGTGCAGGTTGTGGTGGAGCATTTCCGCGCTCAGGTCGCCCCGCTCCTTGACGGCCGGGCGAAGGCCATGGTGGTGGTGGGGAGCCGACTGGAAGCTGTGCGCTGGCAGCTGGCGATTGACCGGTATATTAAAGAGCACGGCTATAAGATCGGCACACTGGTGGCGTTTTCCGGCGAGGTGAACGACAAGGAGTCGGGCCCAGACGGCTTCAGTGAAATCAGCCCAGTGCTGAATCCGACCCTGCGCGGCCGGGACATCCGTGAAGCATTCAAGGGCGACGAGTATCAGGTGCTCCTCGTGGCCAATAAATTCCAGACCGGCTTCGACCAGCCGCTGCTCTGCGGCATGTATGTGGACAAGCGACTGGCCGGCATCCAGGCCGTGCAAACGCTGTCTCGCCTGAACCGTGCCTATCCTGGCAAGGACACGACCTACGTCCTGGATTTCGTGAATTTCGCGGACGATGTCCTCGCGGCTTTCAAGACCTACTACGAGACGGCGGAGCTCTCAACCACCACGGACCCGAACCTGGTTTACAACCTCCGGGCGAAGCTAGATGCGGCCGGGCACTATGACGATGCGGAGGTAGATAGAGTGGTGGCCGTAGAGCTCCGGTCCGGTGCCACGCAGGGCGAATTGATTGCCGCCATCACACCAGTCGAGGACCGACTGATGAAGCGCTACCGTGCGGCCCAGGATGCACTCAGGAACGCGAAGGAGAAAAAGGACGAAGCAGCCGCAACCGCGGCTCAGGAGGAGATGAATGCACTGATCCTATTCAAGAGCGACATGGGGGCGTTCTTGCGCCTCTATACCTTTCTCTCGCAGATATTTGACTACGGCAACACGGCCATTGAGAAGCGCGCCATCTTTTACCGCCGGCTTTTGCCCCTTCTGGAATTCGGCCGCGAGCGGGTTGGAATCGACCTCTCGAAAGTTGTGCTGACACATCACAACCTGAAGAATCTGGGGAAACGGCCCATGCTCCTGTCGGAGGGGGAGGCGACCAAGCTGGACCCGATCACTGAAGCCGGCAGCGGAAGCGTGCAGGAGAAGCAGTCGGCCTATCTTGCTGATCTGATTGCGAAGCTAAACGAACTCTTCGGTGGTGACACCACGGACCAAGACCAGCTGGTCTACGTGAACCATGTGCTCAAGGGGAAGCTGTTGGAGTCGGTCACGCTGCGCCAGCAGGCGGCGAACAACACCAAGGAGCAGTTCGCCAACTCCCCCGATCTGAAGACGGAGCTGCTGAACGCCATCATGGAGGCCCTGGACGCCCACAATGCGATGAGTACGCAGGCCCTCAATTCCGCGGCTGTACAGGACGGGCTGAAGGACATCCTGTTGAACCACTCCAAGCTCTACGAGACCCTGCGCGAAGAGAAGACCGGATAACCCGATGGCTCGGGTCCCCGGCCTCGGTCGGCGTTATGGGCAGGAAGCGGCGCTTGGCAGCTTTCAATTCACGCTCGAAGCGGCGGGCTTCCTCGGCCGGCACCGGCGACGATGGGGGGCTAGGGAGGGCAAATCGACCCCCGGATAGATGAAAATCCGTAGTTAGTGAGCGAAATCCCCCGTCGGCGTTCCGGATAACCATGGCGCGGGGCGAATTTCCGAGAAACTCCGCTAGGCGGCTTTCGTCCATCGCGGCATACCCAGATATACCCCCTGCCGCCACGGCCCTAGGAATCGCTCCGGGGCAATTTTGAAGTGCGCTACTTCAAGTCTTTTCCTGCAACTTCAACACTTTCGGCGCTACTTCAGAACTTTCCCGCTGGTTTCCAGCTTTACGGTGCCGCCTGGGCGAAGCCGGCGAGGACCTTGGCGGGGGTGAGCAGCTCGGGCAGCTGGACGGGGTCGGGCCGGCCGGGGGCGTAGATGAGGTCGAAGGGCACGGCGGAGCGGCCCCAGCGGGCGAGTTCGGCGGTGATGAGCGGGTCCTTGTTCGTCCAGTCGGCGCGCAGGAGCACCACCTTGCGCCGGGCGAGTTCAGCCAGCACGGCGTCGTGGTGAAACACCGTCGCCTTGTTGGTCTGGCAGGTGGCGCACCAGCGGGCGGTGAAGTCCACATAGACAAACTTGCCCGCGGCCTGCGCGGCGGCAATGGCCTCGGGGCTCCATTTTTCCCACGTAACCTGATAAGGTGCGGTGCCGCCATGGGCCGGCACCGCCTCCGGCGCCTTGGGCCAGCCGGTGGCGAGCCCGGCGGCGAAGAGGAGGACGGCGGCGGCGACTCCGAAGCGTTGCCGGGCGGGCCGGCCGTGCGCCTGCCCGAAGCGGCCGTAGACCCAGGCGGCCAGGGCGGTGAGGACAAAGCCGAAGACGATCAGGAGCAGGGCGTTGTCGTCGCCCTGGGTCTGCCCCGCCAGCACCCAGAGCAGCCAGCCCACCGTGGCGTAGAGCGGGAACGCCATAAGCTGCTTGAAGGTTTCCATCCAGGCGCCCGGGCGGGGAAGAAGCCGGATGGCCTGCGGGAAAATCGAGAGCAGCAGGTAGGGCAGGGCGAGCCCGGCGGCGATCGCGGTGAAGACGAGGAGCGATTCGAAGGCCGAGAGCGCCAGGGCCGCCCCGAGCGCCGGAGCGAGGAACGGGGCGCTGCACGGGGTGGCGACGAGCGTGGCGAGTGCGCCGGTGAAGAACGAGCCGGCGAGCCCGTCCTGCCGCTGCAGGCTGGCCCCCGCGCCGGTGGCGGAGAGGCCGACCTCGAACAGTCCGCTCAGGTTCAGCGCGAAGATCAGGAGGAACGAGGCCATGCCGTAGACAAACACCGGCGACTGCAGCTGGAACCCCCAACCGAGCTGCGCGCCGCCGGCCCGCAGGACCAGCAGCAGCCCGGCCAGCGCCCAGAACGAGAGGAGCACGCCCAGGGCGAAGACCAGCCCGTGCTGCACCACCCGGGCCCGGTCCTGGCCCGACTGGTTGACAAAGCCGAGGATCTTGATGCCGAGGACGGGGAAGACGCAGGGCATGAGGTTGAGGATCAGGCCGCCGACCACGGCGAGCACGAGGGTGCCGGTCAGGTTGCTGCGCGGAGGAGTCCGGGCGGCCGGCGGAGCCGCGGGGCCGGCCGGCGTGGTGGCGCGGGCGTCGGGTGGGGTGGCGGAAGCGGCCGGCGAAGCCGCCGGGGCGGCGGGCGTCTCCGGCGTGACGGCGCTGTCGACCGTGAGCCCGCCGTAGAGGCCGGAGCCATTCCAGCCGCTCGCGGAGGCGAGCACGCCGATGAGGCGCGCCGGCGCAGCCTTGCCGTCGGCGAGGATCAGATCGAGGGCGATCCCGCCGGCCTCGCGGCGCTGCGCCTGCGGGGCCGCATAATCGAGCACGCCGTCGCGATCAAAGAAATGCAAGCCGGTCGGGGCCGGCAGGGCGGGGCGGGTGGGGGAAAGGTGCAGCGTGAGCTTCGGCCCCTGGGAGGTGGCGGTGAATTTCCAGGCCGGGGTGGTCAGCGGCAACCGGGCCTGGTGGCGGACAAACAGAAAATCCGTGCCGGGCCGGGGCCGGGCCGGTCCGGCCTGCACCGGCAGCGTCAATTCCACCGTGGCTTCGCCCGGGGTGCAGTTGTCGAGGCACATCAGCCATTCCACGCCGGCCTGCAGGGTGACGGTGCCGCCCGGGGTGAGACCGGCGGGAGCCGTGATGTCCACATACAGCAGGTTTTCCCCCTCGTAGCCAAGGCCGGTGATCTTGCCGGTCGGGCCGGTGATGAGGTGCGGAGTCGGCCAGGCGATGTCGCCGGCCTTAAATCCCGGGGGCAGCTTCCAGGTCAGCGAGGTGGCGTAACCGGTGCCAGGATTGATCCAATAGCTGTGCCAGTGTTCGTCGTGCATCATCTTCAGCGCGACGTGCAGGACCTGCCCGGGTGCGACGGCTGGCTCGAGTGCCACGAGTTCGACGACGACGGCACCGTTGCGGACCGGGCCGGGCTTGGCGGACAGCGTCACCGGCAGGAGGGCGGCCAGGACGGACAGCAGGGGAAGAAGCAAGAGCGAGGTCAGACGGGTGGGGCGCATGCGGGTGAGAGTGGCGAGAACGCGGAAAAGTTCGAGATTAGACGCAAATTTTTTGCCGGCCCCCCGGGGCGGAGGAGAGGAAAAGTCCCCTGGGGTCGGTCTTATGACAAGCGCCCGGCTTGTGGCGGTTGCCGCGTGTGCGCTGAGTGGTCCGACCCGACCTTGCCCATATGACACCAGCCGGTGCCGCTCCACAGTCTTTCATCCTTACCCTGCCCGACCTGGCGCTGGAGTGCGGGAGCGTGGTCCGCCGGCACCGGGCGCACGGCTGGTGGTGGAGCCGGGCGGGCGATCTGCCCGGCTCGCCGGCCCGGGACGTGCCCACGGTCCTGCTGGTCCACGCCCTGACCGGCGGTGCCCAGGCGGGCGGCCCCGGAGGATGGTGGGAGCCGCTGCTGGGCCCGGCCCAGGCGTTGGATCCCGAAAAATACCGCCTCCTCTGCTTCAACAATCTGGGTTCGTTTTACGGCAGCAGCGCGCCCGGGCTGCCGGGCTACCCGCGGGGGAAGAAGGTGGCGCTCACCTCGCTGGATCTGGCCCGCGCCATTCTGCTGGCCCTTGACGGACTGGGCCTCCGCCGCGTGCACCTCGCCGCCGGCGGCTCCCTCGGCGGCATGGTGGTGCTCGCCCTCGCGGCGCTGGCCCCGGACCGGTTCGAGCGGATCATGCCCGTCGCCACCACGGCGGCGAGCAGCGCCTGGGTGGTGGGCTGGAATCATGTGGCGCGCGGCATCCTCCGGCTCGACCCCGGCTACCCGCACCACGTCGGCCGCGGCCTGGAGGTGGCCCGGCAGCTCGCCATGCTGACCTACCGGGCCGAGCCCGGACTGGAGCAGAAGCACGGGCCGGCCGGCCGCGCCATCGGCGGCTATCTCGACCACCACGGGCGCAAGCTGCACGGCCGCTTCACCGCCGCCTGCTACGAATCCCAGCTCGATGCGATGGACCTCCACGACCTGCGCCGCCCGCTGCCCGGCGGCCGGACCCCGGCGATCGCCCGCATCCGCGCCGCCGCGCTGGTCGTGGATGTGGACACCGACCAGCTTTTCACCCCGGCGCAAAGCACCGAGCTGGTCCGGCTGCTCGGCGGCCACGCCCGGGCGGTGCACCGCCTCACCCTCCGCAGCCCGCACGGCCATGATGCCTTCCTGCTGGAATGGGATCAGCTCGCCTCGGCCCTGGCCCGGGCCTTGACTCTCCCCGTTTCCCGACATGCAACCTAAGTGGCAGGTTTACAAATTCGGCGGCTCCTCGCTCGGCACGAGCGGGCGGCTGCCGCGCGTCCTTGAGCTTATCGCCGCCGCCCCGCGCCCGCTGGCGGTGGTGGTCTCCGCCCTCGGCGACACCACCGACTGGCTGCTGCTGGCGGCCCGCTCCGCCGCCGAGGGCGAAATTGCCCAGGCCCGGGCCGAACTGGCGCGCGTGCGCGAGCTGGCCCTCGGTCGCGCCCGCCCCGTCCTGACCACCCACGGCCTGCGCGCCTTCCGCACCGACCTCGATGCGGTGCTGTTGCCGGTCGAACGCGTGCTTTCCGGCATCGAATTGACCCGCGAATGCTCCCCCCGCTCCCTGGACGCCATCCTCCACGCGGGCGAACGCATCTCGGTCGCCTTGGTCAGCCGCGCCCTGCGCGAACGCGACGTTCCCGGGCTCGCCGTGGATGCCCGGGATTTTGTGGTGACGGACGACAATTTCGGGTCGGCCGCCGTCGAGCCGGCGTTGACCGCCGCCAAGTTTGCCGTCGCCGCCAAGGATTGGACCGGCACCGTGCCGATCGTCACCGGCTTCATCGCCCGCACCCGCGACGGCCATACCACCACGCTCGGCCGCAACGGCTCCGATTACACCGCCACGTTCCTGGCCTCGTTGCTCCGGGCCGAGGCGGTCACCGTCTGGACCGACGTGCTGGGCGTCATGACCGCCGATCCGAACCTGGTGCGCGAGGCCTCCCCGGTCGACCGCCTGTCCTACGACGAGGCGCTCGAGCTCGCCTACTTCGGCACCCGGATGTTCCACTCCCGCACGATCATTCCCCCTGCGGGACTGCGGCGCCGCGCTGGTCATCCGCAGCACCACGCAGCCGCAGGCACCCGGCACGCGCATTGATGCGACGGGCAATCCTGATCCCTCGCGCCCGACCTGCGTCACCAGCCTCGAAAACCTTTCCCTCATCGGCGTGCAATCCCGCCGCACCGGCCCCGGCCGCCCCGTCTCGGCGCGCATCATCAGCGCCCTGGAGGCCGAGGGCGTCCGCGTCTGGCTCACCACCGAATCCACGCTCGGGCAGACCTTTTCCGTGGTGGTGCCCGTGGCCGACGAGGCCCGGGCCCGGCAGGTGCTGGAAACGTCGCTCGCCTCCGACCTCCACCGCGGCGATCTCTCCCTCGGGCCGGTCCTGTCGCCGGTCTCGCTGGTGACACTGGTGGCCGAGTCGATGGGCCGCCGCCCCAACGTCGCCGGCCGCATGCTCAACGCCATCGGCACCGTCGGCATCTCCGTCCGCGCCCTGGCGCAGGGCGCCTCCGCGCGCAGCATCTCCTGCGTGGTGGACGCCGCCGACACCGGCCTGGCGGTCAGCACCGTCCACTCGGCCTTCAACCTCGCCCACACGGAGCTGAACGTGCTCCTGCTCGGGCGGGGCATCGTCGGCGGCAGCCTGCTCCGGCAACTGGCCTCCCTCGGGGCCAAGATCCGCGGGGAGCAGGATGTGCTGGTGCGGGTGGTCGGCCTCGGCACCAGCCGCGGCGTCCTGTTTGACCCCCAGGGCGTGGCCGCCGCCGAGGCGCCCGCCCGGCTCGATGAGGCGCTGGCCGGAGGGAAGGCCCGGACCTCCCTGCCGGAGGTGCTGGCCGAGCTGGCCCGCCTGCCGAATCCCGTGCTCGTGGACTGCACCGCGGCTCCCGGCATGGAAAAGATCTACATGGAGGCCTTTGCCCGCGCCATCAACGTGGTCTCCGCCAACAAGCAACCGCTGGCGCTCCCGCGCGCCCAGCGCGACGCCCTGCACGCGGCTGCCCGCCAGCACTACCGCGTCTATCTCTACGAGACCACGGTCGGCGCCGCCCTGCCCGTCATCGAGACGCTGAAGAACCTCGTGCGCACGGGCGACCGCGTGATCCGCATCGAGGGTGCCTTCTCCGGCACGCTCGGCTACCTCTGCGAACAGCTCACCAACGGCATGCCCCTCTCGGCGGCCGTGCGCCGCGCCAAGGAGCTGGGCTTCACCGAACCGCATCCGCGCGACGATCTGTCCGGCCTCGATGTCGCCCGCAAGGCGCTGATCCTCGCCCGCGAACTCGGCCTCGCCCTGGACCTGACCGACGTGGCGCTGGAGCCGTTCGCCCCGGCGGCCTACCTGGCCGAGGATGACCCGGGAAAATTCCTCACCGCCCTTGCCGGGGCCGATGCGGCGGTCGCGGCGCAGGTCGCCCGCTTGAAGTCCGAGGGCCGGCTGCTCCGCTACCTCGCGCGCATCGAGCCCGAGGCGGCCGGGGCCAAGATCACCGTCGCCCCGGTCGGCGTCGAGGCGGCGCATCCCGCCGCCACCCTGCGCGGGGCCGAGGCCTTCGTCGCCTTCCACACCGACCGTTACAGCCAGTTTCCGCTCGTGGTCCGGGGGGCGGGCGCCGGCGGGGATGTCACCGCCTCCGGCGTGCTGGCCGACATCCTGCGCCTTGCCCAGAACATCCGCGGCGCTTTTCGCTCCGGGAAAAGCTGAGTTTGGTTTTCGCTCCGGCGAATACCAAAGGGGGCGGAGCCGAGCCAGGAAATCCGCCGTCGTTTCCTTGGCGGATTTTGGTAAAATGCCGCCATGGCTGAGCAACGCACAGCGATCTGCATCGTGGCGGATGACCGCGAGGCGGCGGGCGGGGTATTGGAGGAACTGCGCCGCCACCCGGAGATCGCGCTGGAGGTGCGGCGGCTCGCGCGCGGCGATTATTGGGTGGAGGATAATTTCATCGTCGAACGGAAGACGCTGCGGGATTTTGCCGCCTCGGTCGTCGACGGGCGATTGTTCCGGCAGGCGGCGGCGCTGGCGCGGGAAGGGCGGCGCGGGGTGCTGATGCTGGAAGGGCGGACTGAGACCGCCGCCGGCCTGGGGGTGTCCCGCGAGGCGCTGCAGGGTGCCCTGATCACCATCAGCGTTTCCCATGGGCTGGCGGTGCTCCGTTCGCGCGATGCGGCGGAAAGCGCCCGGCGGCTATTTTGGCTGAGAGATCGGAAGAGCGTCGTGTAGGGAAAGAGTG
>CAISJA010000387.1 GCA_903885525.1 uncultured Opitutaceae bacterium | reverse complement strand
GCACTTCGCCGAACAGGGCCGTGACGCCGGCGGGCTCTATAACCTCGGCTCCGGCGAGGCCAACACCTGGCTCGCCCTGGCCGCCGCCATCTTTGCCGCCATGGGACGCCCTCCCGCGATCGACTTCATCCCCATGCCCGATGCCTTGCGCGACAAATACCAGTACTACACCCGGGCCGACACCGCCAAGCTCCGCGCCAGCGGCTACACCCGGCCGATGACCCCCTTGCCGGAGGCCGTCCGCGACTACGTGCAAAATCACCTCATCCCGGGCAAGAGGCTCGGGGAGTAACCGGCCCCGGCGGCCGGACCGGCTCCGCCCTCCGGGGATTCCGTCCCGGGCGCGCACCTTGGCTTGCGGTCAGTCCGGGCCGCCCCACACTCGCACGATGGAATTCGGCTGGTGGACCAAAGACAGCGAAGGCAAAAAGTGGCAGATCTGCGTGCGTTTTCACGGCGGCAACGTCGTGTTCAGCCGCCATCACGGCCATCATACCTCGTGGGAGGACTTTGAGCCCGATGACGAGCTCTGGGACCGCCTGCTGCTCGAAGCCGAACGCCGGCTGCCGCGCCGGCTGATGAGCCAGAAGGAATTCGACCGCCTCAAGGCCCGGCGGCCGGCCTGAAACCGCCTCCCCCTTGGCCGCACCCAGCGCGCAGCCCCGGCCTGCCGCTTTCCCCGGCCGGCCGCGGGCCGGAGCCCGGGACTGGGCCGCAGCTCCTCCCGGCACACTTTCGCGCCCCCGCTTGCCACGCGCCGCCCGGCCCGCCAACTTGCCCGCATGGCCCAGAATCTCGACGAACTCTTTGACGTGGTGGACGAGCAGGATCGGGTGCTGCGCCAAGCCCCGCGGCGCGAGGTGCACGCCCAGCATTGGCTGCACCGGGCCGTCCATGTGCTCGTGCGCAACCGGGCCGGGCTGATCTTCCTCCACCAACGCTCCCGGCTGAAGGACCTCTTTCCCGGCGCCTGGGACACTTCCTGCGCGGGCCACGTCGGCGCGGGCGAAGATTACGACAGCACCTCGCGGCGCGAGTTGGAGGAGGAACTCGGCTGCCGGCCCGCCGTGCCCCCGCGCCGGCTCTTCCGGATCGAGGCCCAGCCCGACACCGGTTGGGAATTCGTCTGGGTCTATCTGGCGGAGGACGAAGGCCCGTTTGTGCTCGAAGCCGATGAGATCGAACGCGGCGACTGGTTCACACCCGCCGCCATCGACCGCTGGATCGCCGCCCAGCCCGGGGATTTCGCCAGCACCTTCCCGCTGCTCTGGCGCCAAGCGCGGCACCTGGTATGAAATCGCCTCGCCCCCCCCACGCCCGACCACGGGGTGCCCGAGGGCGGAGCGCGGGACGACGGCGCGTGGGACCGGGGCTCCGGACGGCAGCGGGACAACCCGCCCCTTGGCGCCATCCCCCCCGCCTCCTGCGGTTTGGCCGCACCTCCAGCCCTGACTGAAGGCGTGGTGGGGAATCGAACCCCAGCGGGCTATCATCCGCCGGCAACCTTGCTCGGCCGCGCCTTGGTCAGTATGCACCGAACTTACCTGCTATCGGCACGGGCTCAACTTTTCTTCAGTCCTCTTCCGGACTCGGAAGACCCGGTGCAGCGGGCCATGAGGCGGGCTTACGCGCGACCGTCCAGACCGGACGCCGCCTCGGCCCAACCTCCGCGCCGGGCAAAGCAGGGATCATCCCCGCGGGGAATAGCCGGCGGCCGATCCGGCGGCTCCGCCTGTGCGCCACGCCCTGCGCACGCTACTTTCCGGCACCGGCCAGCTCCTCCGCCCGGCGGTACTGTTCCCGAAAATGCCCGGCCAGCTCCCGGGCCAGCCGAACCTCCTCCACCTGGTTGCGGGAATCCAGCACCGACCGGATGCGGCCGTTCAACTGGTCGTAGTCGACCACCGACACGTCCTGCATCACCCGCAGCGCCTCCGGGGGCATCCCGGCGGCAAGGATGGCGCTCCAGGCCCGGACCAGCTCCGGATGGGTATCTTGGCACATCACCCGGACCACCAAGGCCAGTTCGCGCATCAACCCGTTTGTCCAGGCCGGATGATACACAAAGGTCTGGCCCGCCGCATAAGGCGAGGCCTCCGGGTCCGAACGCAGCGCCTGAAAATGCTCCTCCGTGTAAAGGTCGCGGCGGATCGGCAGCCGCCGCAACGCATATACCCGGGGGCCGCCGGGAGTGCCGACGCGCAGGTCCCAGAGGGCCTGGCCTTCGGAGGAAAGGGTGAATTCGATGAAGGCCAGGGCGGCCTGCGGGTGCGGCGCGCCCCGCAGCTGGGCGATGGGGTCCGGTGACAGCACGGTGCCGTCCGCCGGCGAGACAAAGCCGAGCCGGTGCCGCCCGCTCCGCCGGGCCGCCGTCTCCTCCTGCGCACGCCCGTAAAAATCGATGCCCAGGCCTGCGGCGGAATCGCCCTGCATGACGTCCATGGGCGGCTTTTGGGAATTGTCGGTGAAATAGCGGGCGTTGGCCCCGATGCGCTGGAGGAGTTGCAGTCCGGCCCGCCACCCCTCGCGGACCGCGCGGGCTTCAAGTTCGCCGGCGGGCCGCCCGGTCCCGGCCACCAGCGCCGCCCAGCGCCGGTTCATCTGCTGCTGGATGACGTTCTCAAACGCCTTGGCGCTGGAGCTGCTCCTGGTCGGATCGCACAGGGCGATTTCTCCCCGGTAGCGCGGGTCCTCCAGGTCGGCCCAGTCCTGCGGTTCGTGCCCGAGGCCGAGGCGGCGCAGGGCATCGCGATTGAAAAGGATGCCGTAGCTGCTGAGCACCGCCCCCACCCACAGGCCCTGCGGGTCCCAATACGCTTCGCCCGTGTGCGAAGCCGGGATGACCGCCTCGCCAAACCACTCCGGATGCAGCCGCTGGATGCCGGAGTCCACCAGCCGGCCCGCCCGGGCATGCCAGACGTAGTCGTAGCTGCCGCCGCCATGAAACAGGTCGATGCCGCAGCCGACCTCCGAGTCGAGGAAGGCCCGGCGCGCCGCCTGCGCCGGCGAGTCGGCCGCCGGATCGGCGCCGGGCCGCACGGCGGGATCGCGGAAAGCGGACTGCACCTCGTCACTCCACCTGCGGCCCAGCCGGCCGGTCCAGTATTGCCGGAAAGCCGCGACATACTCCGCCTCCAGATAGCGGTTGATCTCGCTCGTCCCCCCGATCACGCGCCAGTCCACCGCAATGCTCCGCCCGGTCCGACGGCGATACCAGTCGCGGAAAGCCGGGCCCAACTCGGAGCGGATCGCCTCGTTGTGGGAGGTGATGATGACCACCGACTCCTCCGCCTGCTCCCGCGCCGCCACGCGGGGGCGCAGGAGAAACGGCAGGGCCAGCACGCCCGCCAGCGCCACCAGCAGGAGGAGGCGCTTCATCGCCATCCGGCGCTCCCGCCCGCCGGGCCGCTCTCCCTGTGCTGGGATTCGTCCATGGCGGCTTCAGTGGGTCAGCACCACGACGTCCTCGGGGGCCACGCCGGCATGGAGCTCCCCGCGTCGGACGCGGTCAAGATGCCGGGGATTGCGCTCGAAGATCCGCAGGCCCACGCCCTGCTCAGTCTGGAACGCATACTGGGCCACCTCCCCCAGATAGACACAGGCGCCAATCTGGCCGCGCACCGCATTGAGGGCGGGCGGCCGCTCGTGCCATTCCCAGCATTCGGGCCGGATGGACAGGGTCACCGCAGCCCCGACCATCGGCCGGTGGGACAGATCCCCGATCTGCCCGTGGAAACATCCCGCCGCGGTTTCCACCACCGCCTCGTCGGCGTGGAGCGCCGTGACCCGCCCCGGCAGAAAATCCGTTTCCCCGATGAAGCCGGCCACCAGGCGGGAGACCGGGTAACGGTACACCTCGCGCGGCGTCCCGACCTGCCGGACGCAGCCACGGTCCAGGACAGCCAGGCGGTCTGCCATCGACAACGCCTCCTTCTGGTCGTGCGTGACATAGACCGTCGTCAGCTTGGATTCCTTGCAGACGCGGCGGATTTCGGCGCGCAGCTCCAGCCGCAGCCGGGCATCGAGGTTGGAGAGCGGCTCATCCAACAAGAGACACCGCGGCCGGACGACGAGCGCGCGCGCCAGGGCGACCCGCTGCTGCTGGCCGCCCGACAGCTCGTTGGGGCGGCGGCGGGCAAAGTCCGGCAGCTGCACGGCGGCAAGGGCCTCCGCCACCCGCCGGCGGCGCTCGCCGGCGGGCACCTGGCGCTGTTCCAGACCGAAGGCGACGTTCTCCTCCACCGTCAGATGCGGCCAGAGCGCGTAGCTCTGGAACACCATCCCCGTGTTGCGCCGGTGCGGCTCCAGCCGCGTCACATCTTCGTCCCCGAAGAGGACACGGCCCGCGTCGGGGTGGCAAAAGCCCGCGAGCGTGCG
>CAISJA010000386.1 GCA_903885525.1 uncultured Opitutaceae bacterium | reverse complement strand
CCGATCTCAGCCACTAATGGGCACTTCCCCGTTCTAATCAAGGCTGCCGGCAGAATCGGGAGAAAGCCTGTGGCCCCCGCCGATTTGTCCCCCACGCCACGCCGGTCATGGCAAACAGACTGCGCCCCGGCAGCGCGATCATGTCTTCTCCTGCCCCGGGAGCAACTTCGCCACGAAGGCGTCGGTCAGCGACTGCGCCCCGGCGGCCGGCAGGTGGAGATGCCGCTCGGCGTAGAGCGCCAGGTCGGCCGGCCAGGGGGCGGCGAACCGGTAAGGCAGGCCCGCCGGCCGAAGGTCGATCGCGGCGCAATGCAGCGCCTGCCGGGTGAGCGGCAACAGCGCGGCATGCCGCGGCGTCCAGCCCTGCCGGGCGAATTCCAGGTAGAGCCGCGGATCGGGCCCATAGAGCTTGTCCCCCAGCACGCGATGCCCGATGGCCTCGGCGTGGGCCCGGATCTGGTGCTTGCGGCCCGTCACCAGCTCGACTCCGGCAAAGGTGCAGCCGGCGCACACCGCCAAGGGATGAAAAATCGTGACCGCCTCCTGCGCACCCGCGCTGCCGGCCCCGACTACCCGTTGCTTCACCGTGACCTCCGCGGCGGGGTCCGGGCCGAGCGGCTGGTCCACGCGCACGGGGCCGGCCAGCTCACCCTCCAGAATCGTCACGTACGCCTTGCCGAGCTGGCGGCGGGCCACGGCCTTCTGCAGGCGGCGGCCTGTCCCCTCGTCCTTCGCCAGAATTATCACTCCAGAAGTCTCGCGATCGAGCCGATAGACCAGGCGGATGGTCTGCAGTCCCAAACCTTCGCGCACCGCCCCCGCCAGGCTCGACCAAGGGCCGTGCTTGGAAGGATGCACCACCAGCCAGCCGGGCTTGTCGAGGACCAGGAGGAATTCATCCTCAAAACGCACCCAGCTGCGCACTTGGGCGAGGGTGGCCAGCGGGGCCGTCGCGCCGGGCCAGGGGATGTCCGCTTCAATCGGCATGGGGGTGGGAGAAAATTATTTCTGTCATGCCGGCAGGAGAAGGATTGCCAAAACATGGGGACTGCGCACCAATTGTCACCGTCGAATGAAGCACCTTTCCCCCATCTGGGAAATTGCGCCGGCCCGCAGGGCGACAGGCGCCGTCAGCAGCCAGAGCTCATCCGCCTTTCCACTCGGGGCCACCATCCCCCGTTAACCCAACAGTACATCCATGAACAACCATACCCACCCCCACGAAGTGATCGTGTCCGGCATCCACCTCGAACTTACCCCCTCCCTCAAAACCTTTGTCACCGAGAAGGCCGAGCGACTGTTCCGACACGACAACCACATCGTCCGCATGAGGGTGGAACTCGAATGCGACCGCAAACATGACCGCGAGCACAAGTTCATCGCCAAGGCCCGCCTAGAGCTGCGCGGGCCCGATGTGATCTGCTCCGCCGAGTCCGAGGAAATGCACAAGTCCATCGATCTGCTCATCGACCGGGTCGACCAGGCCCTGCGCCGCCGCCACGGCCAGCACAAGGACCGCCGCAACCATCCCCACGCCGTGGAATGGGACGACGTCTCCCTGCCCAAGGCCATCTGACCACCCGGTCCTCGCCACCCGGCCCGCCCTCCCCGGCGGGCCTTTTCATTTCCCGGGCAAACCGGAGACCTGCCCTCGGGACCAGGCAGGCCTCGCGCTTCATCCGAAACAGCTCCCTCCGCTGGGCCCGCAGCGGTTCTTCGCCCCACCACCTGTTTTCCCGCGTCCGAACGGAGAGCGAAAACCGGCTCACGGTTGACAATTTGCACGTTGTTCGAGAGGTTCGCACCGCTCCCCTGCCTTCCGTGGCCGCCGCCCGAGGCAGGTAAATTCAACACGGAACTTTATGCGCACCTCGCCCCGCCATTGCGGTGTAGCCCGCCATCTGGCCCGCTACATCCCTTCCTGCTTCGCCGCCCTGGCTTTCAGCCTGGTGCTGCTCCCCCTGCCTTCAGTTGCCACCAGCGTGGTGCCTCCCTCCTTCGACTCCTTGGTCGCGCAAGCCGATTACATCGTGCATACCGTCGTCAAGTCGAAAAATTCATACGGTAAAAAGCATTGATTCGAGAGCAACCCGAATATTATGAGATCGTCATCGACCTCATAAATTGAATAGTGACGTAAAACATCGATATCGAATCGAACATGAGATGCCTCATTGGGATTGCAGCTCTCTATTTCGTTCAAGCCGTAAAACATGACTTGAAACTTGAACAGAAAAAAGGAGTGAAACAAAAAACTCTATCGAAACACAGGAGATTTCTTAGTGAAATCCCTTTCTTACCAGATTCAGTTTCGAATTATGATACTTTGTTCCCGACGTCGAAATGGGGTTATAAAACTAATACACCTAAACTTAAACGCAATCCTACGAAATCGCCATTCCAATATGACTACAGAAACAGAAAAACCAGTGTTAGAGGTGGTGCCCGAACTGCACCCCATAAACTTGCCGAAACCCTTACACCTCCAACCGCAGTATCCCAAGGAACTGCATCAACACCTCCGGCATCTTGCCCATACACTGGAAAAATTACTCTCCCAGTGCAAACTACTAGTAAACCTACTACACGAACGTATTATAGATGGGTTGGAAATCAATCCGCCTTCCCTGACTTTGTAGCAAACCGGGCAGTCTATTGGCATAATATTGATTTCAAAGGCTGTGCTAGAGAATTGCAGATTCTACTACAATTTCTAGAT
>CAISJA010000385.1 GCA_903885525.1 uncultured Opitutaceae bacterium | reverse complement strand
CCGGCGGCGGCCTGGCCGGCGAAACCAAGCCGGGCAGCCACTTTTTCCAAGCCGTCCGGCCAGGGACAGGCGAAGGGGGCCACAAAAAGCGCCAGTCCGAGCGCCGCCAGCAATCCCTGCGCGGCAAACCCGCCCCAGCGGACCGAGCGGCTTTCCGTCGCGGGCTGCTCCAGGAGCGCCGGCCGGGTGCGGGCGAGGGCCAGGAGCACCAAGGCGCTGATCGCGCCCTCCCCCAGCCCGATGACCAGGTGGATGCCGCCCATGGCGGAGAGGGCGACCGGCCAAGCGACCGTGCCCGACCAAGCCAGTTGCCCGGCACAGGATACCGCCGCCAGCACGGTGGAGCACCAGCCGGCGAAGGCGACCGCCGCCAGCCGGCCGGTGAGGCCCGGCAGCAGCCGGCGAAGCAGGGCGTAACAGGCGTAGCCGCTCAGCGTGGCGACCAGTCCCATGTTGAAAATGTTCGCGCCCAGGGCCAGCAGCCCGCCGTCGGCAAAGAGCAGGCATTGTACCAGCAGCACCGTGGTGAGGACCAGAATGGCGGCGCTCGGCCCGAGTAACGCGGCCACCAGCGTCCCGCCGATGAGATGGCCGGAAGTGCCGCCGGCAACGGGAAAATTAATCATCTGCGCCGCAAAGAGGAAGGCGGCGGACAGGCCCAGCAAAGGCATGCGTTGCGGCGGCAGCGAGAGTTTGACCTGCCGGACCGCCAGCGCCACCCCGGCGGCGGAGATGGCGGTGGTGACGGCCACAGTCTTGGCATCGAGAAATCCGTCAGGAAGGTGCACGGGAAAAGAAGGTGGGCCGGGCGGGCTCCGGGGCAACGCGATTTGCGGCACCGGTGGGCCGCCCCTCGAGCAGGGTGCGCCCGGCCGTCCGCCCTCAGAGCGGCGCGGCCAGCCGCGCGGCATGGGCATGCACGGCATGCACGACCTCAGGCACGGCGGCGGCAACCGCCGGGGAGAGTTGCAGGCACATCGGCTTCAGCGTCTCCACCGAGATGGTATAGAGGTGCAGTTTCGGGCAATGGCCGAGCAACTCTGCGGTCGCAAACAGGTCCTTCAGCCCAAAATCATGGGCCCCGAGGCCGCGGGGCAGATCGCCGACCTGCCGGGGTTGAAGATAGGTGATGGTGCCGGCCTGCTGGCCGTCGCGGGTCGCGTCGATCAGGACCACGGCCCGGGCCCCGTCGAGCTCGGCCAGGAGGTTGATGCCCCCCGTGCCGCCATCGAGCAGTCGCACCCGGTCCAGGGTGGGCTGCTGCTCCAGGTGACGGAGGACATGGACGCCGACGCCCTCGTCCCCCATGAGGAGATTGCCCACCCCGAGCACCAGGACCGGTGCCGGCCCCGCCGGAAGTGGCGGCGGGGCAGATCCGACCATCGGACTGTCGAGGAGGCTGATCATGTTATTTCTTGTCGGTGAACTTCGACTTGCCATCGCCGGACTGGTCCTCCTTCGGCATGAACTTCCAGCCGCCGACGATGGAGGTCAGCACGCCGTGGCCTTCCACGTAGTCATGATAGAGCACAAGGTAGACGTGCACGATCGTGAAGAGGATGAAGAACCAGGTGGCGAGGTGATGCCAGTAGCGGAGGCCGAGATCGCCGCCGAAGAACGGCGTGATCCAGGTGAAGAACTGCGGGAAGGCGGCGTGGCTCATCGGCGCATACATCGCGAAGCCCGTGAAGACCTGGAAGAGGAACACGAGGAACATGACGAAGTAGGTGAAGTAGGCCACCGCGTTGTGCCCCGTCGCATGGACCGGCTTGTTCTTCACCTGGAAGATGTCCACATTGAGCACCTCCCCGATCTGCCTGATCTGTTGCAGGGTCACGGGGAAGAAGTTCTTCCAGTTGGCATACTGGTTGCCCACAAAACCCCAGTAGATGCGGAACGCGAAGTTCCACACGAACACATAGGCCGTCGCGAAGTGGATGAACCGGCAGGTGCCGAACCAGAACCCCGCGTAGGCCTCGTAGGAGGCGTTGAGGGCGGGCGGATTGCCGATGACAAATCCGGTGGCGGCCAGGATGACAATGCAGGCCGCGTTGATCCAATGATACAGACGCACGGGCAGTTCCCACACATAAACCCGTTGGTACATGTGGGGAGGAGCCGCCGTGGGGAGTGTCTGCGCCATAAGTCCTCCTGGGGTTAGCAGCCGGGTGAGGTGGAGACCTTCGCGGTGTTGCCCTTGTCGTCGTACAAGTGGACGGCGCAGGCGAGGCACGGATCGAAGGAGTGGATAGTCCGCTGGATTTCCAGCGGCACATTGATGTCAGCGACCGGCGTGCCGATCAGCGCGGCCTCGTAGGAGGAGCGCTGGCCGGTGGCGTCGCGGGGGGAGGCGTTCCAGGTGGACGGCACGACCAGCTGGTAATTGTCGATCTTCTGGTCCTTGATGACGATCCAGTGGGCCAGGGCGCCGCGGGGCGCCTCGGTGGTGCCGACGCCACGGCAGCTGGTGGGCCAGGTTGACGGCTCCCACTTGTCCTTGGTGAAGGTGCGGGTGTCGCCGGCCTTGATGTTGGCGAGGAGCTGCTGGTAGAATTCCAAGCCCCAGTTGGCGGCGAGGCGGGTCTCCAGGCAGCGGGCGGCCGTGCGGCCGAGCGTGGAGAAGAGGGCAGTGGCGGGCACCTTGAGGATGCCAAGGGCCTCGTTGACCACGGCCTGGACGTCGTGATTGCCGGATGCGTAGCCGACGAGCATGCGGGCGAGCGGGCCGACCTCCATGGCGTGGCCCTTCCAGCGCGGCGTCTTCAACCAGCTGTACTTCTGGTCCGTGTCGAGATGCTCGTACGGAGGCTTCGGGCCGGAGTACTTGAGGTGGGTCTGGCCTTCCCAGGGATGGAGTCCCTTGGCGGACCCCTCATATTCATACCAGGAATGTTCGATGAACTCCTTGACGCCGTCCTGATCCTTCGGGTCGACCGCGTGCACTTCGTTCAGGTTGCGGCCAAGGATGGCGCCGCGGGCAAATTTGTAGCGGGCCACGTCGGCGAAGCCGTTCGTCGGCAGGTCGCCGTAGCAGAGGTAGTTCTCCAGTCCGCCGCCGATGCCCGCCCAGTCGAGGTAGAACGGGGCGACGGCGAGGACATCGGGCACGTAAACCTGCTCGACGAAGTCGCGGCCCTGCTGGAGGAGCTGGCCGATGTAGGCTAGGCGCTCGGCGTTGAGGGAGTTCGCCTCATCCACATTGATCGGGCAGGGCACGCCGCCAACGAGGTAGTTCGGGTGCGGGTTCTTGCCGCCGAGGATGGTGTGAATCTTGACGATTTCCTTCTGCCACTCCAGGGCCTCAAGGTAGTGCGCCACCCCGAGGAGGTTGACCTCGGGCGGGAGCTTGTAGGCGGAATGGCCCCAGTAACCGTTGGCAAAGATGCCCAGCTGGCCGCTCTGCACAAACTTGGTCAGGCGCTTCTGTAGGTCGCGGAAGTAGCCAGGCGAGCTCTTGGGCCAGTTGGAGATGCTCTGGGCGAGCTTGGAGGTGGCGTCGGGATCGGCCTGGAGGGAGCTGACGACGTCCACCCAGTCAAGGGCGTGCAGATGATAGAAGTGCACAACGTGGTCATGGACGTAGAGGGCGCACTCCATGATGTTGCGGATCAATTCGGCGTTCGGCGGGACGGTGATGCCGACGGCATCCTCGACGGAACGGACGGAGGCGAGGGCGTGCACCGTGGTGCAGACGCCGCAGACGCGCTCGGTGAACGCCCAAGCGTCACGCGGATCGCGGCCGCGCAGAATGATCTCCAGGCCGCGGACCATCGTGCCGGCGCTCCAGGCGTCGACAATCTTGCCGTCTTTCACCTCGGCCTCGATGCGGAG
Organism: uncultured Opitutaceae bacterium; assembly: GCA_903885525.1. Lineage (GTDB taxonomy): Bacteria > Verrucomicrobiota > Verrucomicrobiia > Opitutales > Opitutaceae > Didemnitutus. The sequence continues at coordinate 9,454 of CAISJA010000385.1, read as the reverse complement.
GTGGCCTTCGATGCGGGTGATGGGGTCAACTACAATGCGGGAACTCATGGTGGGCTCCTAAGCGTTAAGAATTGGGGTTGCCGGTGCTTTCCTGTTCGCCAGGTTGCTCGCCGATTTCGTGGGATTTGCGGACGTTGGTCAGCACGGCGTGCGCCGCGACCCCGGCGACCGTGGCGGCCGCCGCGGCGAGCCCGATCTTGTCGGCCGCGGACTCGATGCCGAAGCCGGGGAAACTGGCCAGGCGCGAATAGAACGGCCCGTTGTCCCAGAACTTGGCCTCCGAGCAGCCGATGCAGGGATGGCCCGACTGGATGGGGAAGCTGACGCCACCGTTCCAGCGCATGACGCCGCAGGCATTGTAGGTCGAGGGGCCGCGGCAGCCGACCTTGTAGAGGCAGTAACCTTTCTTGGCGTTTTCGTCGTCGAAGGTCTCGACGAACAGGCCGGCGTCATAGTTCGGACGGCGGTAGCAGGTGTCGTGCACGCGGCGGGAATAGAAGGCCTTCGGCCGGCCGAGGGAGTCGAGCTGCGGGATGCGGTCAAAGGTCAACAGGTGGACGAGCACGCCCGCCATGACTTCGGCGATCGGGGGGCAGCCGGGAACGTTTACCACCGGCTTGCCGGCGATCAGCTCGTGCACCGGGGTGGCCTGGGTCGGGTTTGGCTTGGAAGCCTGGACGCAGCCGGAGCAGGCGCAGTTGCCCCAGGCGACGATCGCCTTCGCATCCTGGCAGACCTCCTCGAGGATCTGCTTGGCGCTCCGACCACCGATGCAGCAGTGGATGCCGTCCTCCGCCAGCGGGATCGAGCCCTCGATGCACACCAGGTACTCGCCCTTGTATTTCGTGATGGTGTCGTGCAGGCTTTTCTCGGCCTGGAAGCCGGACGGCGCCATGATCGTCTCGGTGTAATCAAGCGAAATCTTGTCGAGCAGGATGTCCGCCACGATGGGATGGGTCGAACGCAGGAAGGACTCGCTGCAACAGGTGCACTCCTGGAAATGCATCCAGACCACCGGGATTCTCTTCTTCTGCTCCAAGGCCGTCGCCACTTCGGCCGCGCCGCTGTTTTCCAGACCCAGATAGGCGCCGATCCAGGCACAGAACTTGAGAAAATCGCGGCGATTCACGCCGCGGGACACCATCTGGTCATAGATGGTGGGGATGACTTCAGCATCAATGGCTGGCTTATGCATATGCTGTGAATGCGGTCCTTAGGAGAAGGCCAAGGGGAACGCGTTGGGGTTGAGGGTAGCGAAAGGGGTATTCGCGCTGGCCGGGAGCCTAGCGGAAGCCAGCGTTTTCAGATAGGCGGGAGTTGGGATTGACTAGGCATATCTTGCTTTCCCGACTCACGCACTGGACGGAAAGCCCCGGCCGGGGTAGTGTCGTCCCAGTCTTTTCCACGCCCATGCACGAAATCGGCATCATGGAATCCACGCTCGAAGTGGTGCTGCGACAGGCGGGCGAGCACCGCGCGTCGCGGGTCCACCGCATTGTCCTGCGCATCGGCGCGCTCGCCGGCGTGGAGCCCGAATCCCTGCGCTTTGCCTTCGACGCCGTGACCCGCGGCACCCTCGCCGCCGGCGCGGAGCTGGCCATCGAGGCGGTGCCGGCCCGGGCCTACTGCTCCGGCTGCGCCCAGGATTTCGGGGTCGAGCGCGGCTTCATTTTCACCTGCCCGGCCTGCGGCCAGCTCTCCGGCGAGCTCCGCCAGGGCCGCGAACTCGAGCTGATCCGCCTCGAAATGACCTGAAAACGCCGGCGGGTGCCGCGAATCAAGCGAAAGGATCCAAAGGTGTGCCGATGCAATGCCGCCCCCCCCCCGTTTTCTCTTCTTCCCGGTTCCTCTCATTAGTGTTCCATCCTCTCCCATAGTGGTTAATTCTCCGTCCACCTCCACGCCATGAACGATACCCCCGCCTCCCCCGCCCCGGATACCGACGAGGTCCGCATCAAGCCGCTCCACGGCGCCGTCGCCCGCCCCGGCCGCACCCTTTCCGGCCCGCTCTCCGCCGAGCTCACCGCCGCCTTCAACTCCAGCCCGGAGGGCGCAGTGGCGGTCCGTGCTGTCGATGTGCGCGTGCCGCTGCTGGAAAAGAACGACATCCTGGCCGAGCGGAACCGCGGCTATTTCCTCGGCCGCGGGATGCTGGCCCTCAACCTCGTCTCCTCCCCGGGGGCGGGCAAGACCACCCTGCTCGAGCGCACCCTCGATGAGTTTGGCCGCCAGCATCGCTGCGCCGTGGTGGTCGGCGACCTCGAGACGGACAACGATGCCCAGCGCCTCAACCGGGAGCATGCCGCCGTCGCCCAGATCATCACCGGCACGGCCTGCCACCTCGACGCCTCCATGGTGGCCCGGGGCGTCGAATCGCTCGACCTCGAGGGCGTGCAGGTCCTCTTCATCGAGAACGTCGGCAATCTCGTCTGCCCCGCCTCCTTCGACCTCGGCGAACAGCTCCGCGTCGTGCTCCTTTCCACCACCGAGGGGGAGGACAAGCCGCTCAAGTATCCGCCGATCTTCAAGTCCGCCCACCTGGTGCTCCTGACCAAAATCGACGTGGCCGAGGTGCTCGGATTCAACATCCCCGCCGCCGTGGAAAACATCCGCCGCATCGCCCCGCAGGCCCGCCTCATCCAGGTCTCGACCCGCAGCGGCCAGGGCCTGGAGGAATGGTACGGCTTTCTCCGCGCCCATCTCGTCGGGCGCTGAGCCCCTCCCCTACCGCGGCGTTTCCGCCGGCCATGAACACTCCCCTCACCCGCCCCCGCTCCTCCGATGTGGTGCTGCGCGTCCGCGGCACAGTGCAAGGCGTCGGCTACCGCCCGTTCGTCCATTTCATGGCGGTGAAACTGGGCCTGACCGGCTGGGTGCGCAACGACTCCCAAGGCGTCCTGATCCGCGTGCGGGGCGATCCTGCGGCCATCGACGCGCTGGCGCTCGCCCTGCAACAAGAGGCCCCGGTCGCCGCCCGCGTGCGGGATGTGACCCGGTGCGCCCCGGACGACGCCACCACCCCGGCCGGCCCCGACGGCTTTGTCATCATGCCGAGCGACACCACCTGCGCCGTGGTCGAAGCCGGGGCTCCGCCGGAGCTGGCCCTCTGCCCCGACTGCCGCCGCGAACTGCTCGAACCCCGCAACCGGCGCTACCGGTACCCGTTCCTCAACTGCACGCAATGCGGTCCACGCTACTCCATCCTGGAATCCCTGCCCTACGACCGGCCCCGCACGACCATGCGGGCGTTCACCATGTGCCCGGAGTGCCAGCGCGAGTACGACGATCCCTGCCACCGCCGCTTCCACGCCCAGCCCAACGCCTGCCCCGCCTGCGGCCCGCAGCTGGCCCTGACCGACGCCTTCGGCCGGGAACTGGCCGCCGGGGACGTCGCCCTCAACGAAGCGGCCGCCGCCCTCGTCTCCGGCCGGATTGTGGCCGTCAAGGGGCTCGGCGGCTATCACCTGATGTGCGATGCGACCGATGAGGCCGCCATCGCGGAATTGCGGCGCCGGAAGCACCGGGAAGAAAAGCCCTTCGCCGTCATGTTCCGCGATCTGCCCGCCCTCGTCCCCCATGCCGAGGTCAGCCCCGCGGCCGCGGGATTGCTGGGGTCGGCCGAGGCCCCGATCGTCCTGCTCCCCCGGCGGCCGGGGTCGGGTCTGGCCACGGGCCTGGCACCTGGCAATCCTTGGCTGGGTGCCCTGCTGGCCTACACGCCGCTGCACGTCCTGCTCACCGCCGCGACGGTCCGGCCGCTCGTCGCGACCAGCGCCAATCTCTCCGAGGAACCGCTCTGCACCGACGAAGCGGAGGCGCGCGAACGCCTCGCCGGCATCGCCGATCTGTTTCTCAGCCACAACCGCCCCATCGCCCGGCCGGTGGACGACTCGCTCTTCCGGCTGGGGCTGGACGGCCATCCTGTCATGCTCCGCCGCGCCCGCGGGTACGCCCCGGCGCCCCTCCTGCTGCCCGCCGCCCTGCCCGGCACCCTCCTCTGCGTGGGCGGGCAGATGAAGAACACCATCGCCGTGGCCGCCGAGGATCGGGTCGTGCTCAGCCCCCATCTCGGCGATCTGGGCAACGCCGCCACCCATCGCGTATTTCTCCGCACCATCGAGACGCTCGGCGCCCTGCATGGCTCGCAGTTCACCGCCGTCGCCCACGACCAGCATCCGGACTACGGCTCCACCCAGCATGCGCACCGCCTCGGCCTGGCCGGCTTTCCCGTGCAGCACCACCTGGCCCATGTCCTCGCCTGCCTGCTCGAACACCACCAGCCGGCCGACGGGGTGCTCGGCATCGCCTGGGACGGCACCGGCTACGGCGGGGACGGCACCGTTTGGGGCGGGGAATTCATCCTCCTCGAACACCAGCACGCCACCCGCTTCGCGCGGCTGCGCCCCTTCCGCCTGCCCGGAGGCGAGGCGGCGGTGCGCGATTCGCGCCGCGTCGCCCTTGGTCTCATCCACGCCGCCGCCCCGGAACGCTTCGAGGAAACGGCGGCCCTGCTCGGCTTCGGTCCCGGCGAGACCGCCACTCTCGCGGCCATGCTGGCCGGCAACCTCAATTCGCCCTGGTGCTCGAGCGCCGGCCGGCTGTTCGACGCCATGGGTGCCCTGCTCGGGATCCACGCGCACAACACCTACGAGGGCCAGACCCCCTTGGCCGTCGAGTCGGCCGCCTGGGCGGGTTCAGCCGAGTCCGTCACCCTTCCCCTGCCGGTCCGCGCCTCCCCGCAGCCGGGTGCCCTCTGGGAGATCGATTGGGCCCCGCTGCTGGGCGCCCTGCGGGCCCGCGCCGCCACCCCGGCAGATTTCGCCGCGGCCCTGCATCGGGCCCTGGCGGCGGCCATGGTGGCGGTCGCCCGCCACGCCGGCGTCGGCACCGTGGCCCTGTCCGGCGGCTGCTTCCAGAACATCTTGCTCGCCGGCCACGCCCGCACCGCCCTCACCGCCGCCGGTTTCCGCGTCCTGGAGCATCGTTTGCTCCCCCCCAACGACGGCAACCTCGCCGCCGGACAGGCCCTCGCCGCACTCTGGAACCTGACCCAGGTGCATCTTCCCTGACCCGTCACCACCTCAACCCCCACGCTCTCATGTGCCTCGCCGTCCCCGGCAAAGTCCTCGAAATCATCGGTGATGATCCTTACCTCCGCTCCGCCCGCGTCAGCTTCGGCGGCGTCATCAAATCCATCAGCCTGACCTGCGCCCCCGAGGCCAAGGTCGGCGATTACGTCCTCGTCCACGTCGGCGTGGCCATCAGCGTCGTCGACCAGCAAGAGGCCGAGGAGACCTATGACTACCTCCGCCAGATGGGCGAACTCGACGGCCTGGAGCCGCCCGCCACCCCCGCGGCGCCATGAAATACGTCGACGAATACCGCGACGCCGCCCTCGTCCGCCAGCTGGCGGACCAGATCGCCCGCCTCACCACCCGCCCCTGGACCATCATGGAAATCTGCGGCGGCCAGACCCACGCCATCGTGAAGTTCGGCCTCGATGACCTGCTGCCAAAGCCCATCACCCTCGTCCACGGCCCGGGCTGCCCGGTCTGCGTGACGTCCGCCGCGCTCATCGACCAGGCGGTCGAGCTCGCCCTGCGCCCCAATGTCATCCTGTGCTCGTTCGGCGACATGCTCCGTGTCCCGGGCAGCGGCCTCGATCTGCTCACCGCCAAGGCCCGCGGCGCCGATGTCCGCATCGTCTATTCCCCCCTCGACGCCGTCGGCATCGCCCAGGGCAACCCGACGAAGGAAATCGTGTTCTTCGCCGTGGGCTTTGAGACCACGGCGCCCGCCAACGCCCTGTCCGTCCTCCGCGCCCACCGCGGGCAGGTGCGCAACTACTCCATCCTCACCTCCCACGTGCTGGTGCCGCCCGCGATGCGCGCCATCCTCGGCTCGCCCGACAACCGCGTGCAGGGCTTTCTCGCCGCCGGCCACGTCTGCGCCATCATGGGCGTCCAAGAGTATGGCCCCATCGCCCGCGACTACCGGGCCCCGATCATCATCACCGGGTTTGAGCCAGTCGACATCCTCGAGGGCCTGCTCCTCTGCATCCAACAGCTCGAAACCGGCCGCACCGAGGTGGAAAACGCCTACTCCCGCGCCGTCCGCCCCGAAGGCAATCCCACCGCCCGGAAAATCGTGGAGGAAGTCTTTGCCATCACCGACCGCGACTGGCGGGGCATCGGCGTCATCCCCCAGAGCGGCCTCGCCCTCCGCCCCGCCTTCGCACACTACGACGCCGCCCTCCGCCTCCAGCCCACCCACGCCAAGGCCCCGCCCGACACCGTCTGTCTCAGCGGTGCCATCATGCGCGGCGTGAAAAAGCCCCTCGATTGCCCCGCCTTCGGCACCCGCTGCCAGCCGGAGCATCCCCTCGGCGCCCCCATGGTCTCCAGCGAGGGAGCCTGCGCGGCCTACTACCGCTACCGCAACCGGGGCGCCGCTTCCGTGCCGGCAGCAACCGCAGGCTGATACCCTCGCATCCTCCTCCCCTGCACCGTCTTCCCGGGGCTGAGAAGGCGGCTTTGCCGTGGAAATTATTTGTTCGCAATAATTTCCATTCAGTCCCGGCCGTTTGGCTCGATACACTGGGCTGGATCGTATCATGAACAACTCCCCCGTAACGGTCATCAATGAGGCACGTCCGTTCGCCTCCGACGAAATCTTTTTCTCCACGACCGATGGCCGTGGGATCATCCGCGCCGGCAACGAGGTGTTCGTGCGCATCAGCGGCTACGAGTCGGCCGAGCTCATGGGCCAGCCCCACAACGTCGTGCGCCACCCGGATATGCCGCGCTCCGCCTTCCGGCTCATCTGGAGCCGGCTGAAGGCGGGCCAACCCGTCGCCGCCCTCGTCAAGAACCGCGCCAAGGACGGCCGGCACTACTGGGTCGTCGCCCTCTTCGCCCCGGCTGACGACGGCTACCTCTCCATCCGTTTCAAACCGGCCGGCCCGTATCTGGCCGTCGGGGAGCAGCTCTACGCCGGCATGCTGGCCGCGGAGGACCGGGCCCGCACCAGCGCCGCCGATGAAACGGCCGCGATGAACGCCGGCGAGGCCTATCTGCACCAGGACCTCAAGGCCCGGGGCTACGATGGCTACGATTCCTTCATGCGCGTGCTGCTCTGCGAGGAGCTGAAGAGCCGGGACGCCCTGCTCGCCCGGGAAGGCAAGTCCGTCCTCCCCGCCGCCACCGCCCCGGCCGCCGACCAGAGCGATGCCGCCGCCCCGGCCGCCCGGCTGCAGGAGCTCTCCGCCACCGGCCGCCGCGCCTACGACAGACTCAACAATCTTTTCCGCCGCATCGACGATTTCGTGGCGCTGCACCACGCCCTCGAAAAAAAATCCGCCTTCGTCCACAACCTCACCGGTGAACTCCGCCTGGCCGCGATGAATGTCGCACTCGCCTCCAGCCGGCTGGGCAGCGAAGGCCTCGGCCTGGGCGTCATCTCCCACTACATGGGCCGCTCCTCCGGCGACATCGCCGGCGAGGTCACCAGCCTCGTCAGCGGCATCGCCGAGGTCTCCACCCGGCTGCGCGCCGTCATCTTCAATTTGGCGGCCGCCCGTCTCCAACTCGAGATGGGGCTGCGCTTCTTCCACGAGCTGCTCGGCCACAGCCCGGCCCGGGACGGCGGCCAGCACCGCGCGGGCCAGATCCGGACGCTGCACGCCGCCTTCCGCTCCACCCTCGGCCGGGCCCACCAGGCGCTGCAGGAACTGGGCGAAAACACCCACGTACTCAACGCCACGTCCCACAATCTCGGCCGGCAGGTGCTGGCCCTCCAGATCGCCCAGCTCGGGGGCCGGGTCGAAAGCGCGCGCCTGGTCCAATTCGACGGCTTTGCCGCCATCTTCACCACCATCCGCGAGCAGATCGACAGCACGCAGCAGGAGTTGACCGGCCTCAGCGAGGCCATCAGCCAGCTGGAGACCCTGGCGGCGGACACGCCGGCCATCGCCGCCGAAATCGAGGAAGCCTCCGCCCAGATGGAAGCCGGCATCACCACGCTGCAGTCCGCCCTGGACCTCGCGCCGGCGGAAACTGCGGACTCCGCCCTCCTCGCCGTGCCCGCCGCCTGACCCCTTCCAGCTTCAACAAATCCGCGGCAGCTGCTCCCCGCTCAGGCGGTCCACGATCCGCTCCGCCCCGATCACACTGCGCAGCGTGACCTCGCCGGCCGGACCGGCCCGGACGAATCCGATCAGGGCCGGCGGCCCGCCGGGTGCCTGCTCCGCGAGGATCGCCAGCGCCTGCTCCGCCTGCGCGGCGGGCAAAAGGCAGACGCAGCGCCCCTCGTTGGCCACATACATCGGGTCGAGCCCGAGGATCTCGCAGGCCCCGCGGACGAGCTCGGTCACCGGGACCTTCGCCTCATCGAGGGCGAGGGCGAGCCGGGCCGACTCCGCGATTTCCACGCAGGCCGTGGCCAGCCCGCCGCGCGTGAGGTCGCGCAGGCAGTGCACCTCCAGGCCGGCCGCCAGCAGCGCCTGTACCGCCGCGACGAGCGGCGCGCAGTCGCTCTCGATCGCACTCTCGAACTCCAGCCCCGCCCGCGTCGCCATGATCGCCATGCCGTGCCGCCCGATGTCGCCGCTGAGCAAAATCGCATCCCCCGCCCGCACGCTCGACGGCGCGACGGTCAGGGGCGTTTCGATCACCCCGACGCCCGCCGTCGTGATGTAGACGCCGTCGCCCTTGCCCCGCTCCACGACCTTCGTGTCGCCGGTGACGATGGCCACGCCCGCCGCCTGCGCCGCGGCCTGCATCGAGGCGACCACCTTTCCCAGCGTGGCGACGGGAAACCCCTCCTCCAGAATGAACCCCGCGCTCAGGTACAGCGGCCTCGCCCCGCACATCGCGAGATCATTGACGGTGCCGTTGACCGCCAGCTTGCCGATATCGCTGCCGGGGAAAAAGAGCGGGCTGACGACGTGCGAATCCGTCGTGAAGGCAAGCCGGTGGCCGCCCGTGGCCGGCAGCAGCGCCCCATCGTGCTGCGCCTCCAGCTCCGGCCGCGCAAAGGCGGGCCGGAACACCCGGTCGATCAGGTCCTGCGTCAGCCTCCCCCCGCCGCCATGGCCGACGGTAATCTCGGTCCGGTGCGGCAGCGGCACAGGGCAGGTGGAGAAGCCGGCGGAGGAGGAAGGCGGGGTGGCGGGCACGCCATCTCCTTAACCGCTCCCACCCCGCCCGGCTAGGAGAAACGAAGCCGGAGCCATGCGCCGCCTCCCGGACCGGCAGGGCTCCGATCGCAGCCAAAGCCGATACCTCAAATGATTGTTTCCCTTCGGTCTGAGCCAACCGCAGCCACAGCTTCCGAACCTAGTTTTGCTAAACGAGTCGCACTCACCCTTGAGCGCGCCGAGCCAAAGCAGTCCGCTTCTGTCCAGCGCCGATTAGGTTTCGAGGTCAGCGCCAACTAGAATCCGTGTCGGATGGGG
>CAISJA010000384.1 GCA_903885525.1 uncultured Opitutaceae bacterium | reverse complement strand
TGGCGGCGGCGGCCTCGGCATTCCGCGAGGTCATGGCGGACATTTCGACCAGCGAGGAGCCTGCCTCCTCGACGGAGGCGGCCTGGGTGCTGGCACCTTGGGCCAGACTCTGGCTGGAAAGGGAAATCTGCGAACTGGCGGACACCGACTGCTCGACCATGGCGTGGAGCCGGCGCACGGCGGCCTCCAGCGGCCGGCAGATGGAGCGGGTCAGGAAGACACCCACGGTGACGCTGAGAAGAAGCCCCGCCGCGAGCAGGATGAGCATGATCCGGCGGCCGCGGGCCAGCAAAGCGATGGCCTCCTGCTGCTCGCCGACAATGGCCGCCCCGATGGCGGCGTTGTGGGTGTTGACCGCGTCCACTTGGGTGGCGAATTCCGTAGCGGCGGCGCCAAGGGTGGCGATCTGGAGTTGGACGGCCTGATCCGTTTCCACGATCGCCTGCATGGCGGCGTAGTATTTCTTCCAGGCGGCGTCCACCTTGGCCTGGGTTTCCGCGGGGAGGGAAAATTGACGCATCTGGGCGGTGAACTCGTCGATCCGCCGGGCGATTTCGCCGAGGTACTTCGGGTCGTGCCGGAGCAGATAGTCCTTTTCATGCCGGCGGCACATGAGCATGAGGACCGACAAGTCGGCCAAGCCCTGCTCGTTGACGAGTGCCTCCACGAGATGGACGGAGGTGCGCAGCTCGCCTTCCAGACCGAGATCCGGCGTCAGCCCGCGCCGGGTCATCAGCCGCACGATTTCCGCGAAGGCCTGCCCGTACTTGTCGGCGCTGGCCAACGCGGCGGCGACCGAGTGCTGCAAGGCCGGGTCGGCCTGACCGCCGGCGACGATGGAGCGGAGCGCGGTCCGGGCTTCCTGGAGCGCGGCGAGAGTGGCTTCCTCATCCCGGGCCTGTTTGGCGAGCAGGTAGGCATTTTCGTGGTACAAGGCCTGGAGCAGGGCCTCCTTGGCGGCATGGGCGGCGTCGAACTGGAGCCGGTTGGCTTGGATGCGCCCGGCGATGGCCCCGATCTGATCGGCAGTATCCGACATCCGCTTCAATCCGAACCCGCAGGCGGCACCGAGGACGGCCAGCAGGACGCCGCAGCCGGCGATCAGACGATGTTTGATGGTCCAGTGCACGTCGATGCCTAGGTTTCAGTGCAACGGCAGCAGCCCGTGCGCCGCCACGATCGCCTGCCCGTCCGGGCTGAGGACGAAATCCAAGAAGGCCTTGACCTCACCGGTAGGCGCGCCCTTGGTGGCGAGAGTCGGGATGCGCGTGAGGGGGTAGGTGGCGGAACGGATGGATTGAGGGGTCGGAGCCAGCCCGTTGACCGCGATGATTTTCACCACGCGGGGATCCGCGTGGCTGAAGCCGTCGTAGCTCAGGGCACCGGGAAGCTTGGCCACGGAACTGAGCAGGATGCCATCGTGCTTGATCGCGGCCACCGCGGAGAAAGCGGTCCCTTTGCCCAAGACATGCTCCTGGACGATTTCCCGGGTTCCCGAATCCGTATTGCGGTTAAAGATCACCACCTGTTTTCCATCGGGCCAAGCGGTCACCGCGCCGGAGAAGAGCGCCTTAAGCTCCGCGAGGGAGGCATTCGCCAGCGGATTGGCGGGATGTACGATGATGGCCACGGCGTCGGCCGCATAGGCGACGCCGCTCAGGCCACCGGCTATTTCCGCGGGATTGAGGGCCCGGCTGAGAAAGGCGAGCTGCACTTCACCCGCCAGCGCGGCCTTGGCCCCGGCCCCCGAGCCGCCGCCTTCCACCTGGATCTGGATTCCGCTGATCCGTTGGAAGTTTTCGGCCAACGCTTTGACAATGCTGATGGTGCTATCGGAGCCCCGGGCGGTGAAAGCGGCCGGGCTGGGCAGTGCCGACAGAAGCAGGAAAAACAAAGAGGCGGAGCAACGCAGCAAGAACGAAGGTTTCATCGGAGGGTGACGTGGTTTCTGGATGGAAGAACAGGCACCGGCAGCCGCGAACACGAACCGGCCTGAAGGGGACAGGCGACGGCGGCAGCTGCCAGCAGGGATGCTGATCGGACCGGGCCGGAGAATATTTAGTCCCGATTTCGGTTTTGCCCAGACAACCGCGGTGCTGTCAGGCGCGGGTGGAGCCGCGGAGGCACACCAGCAACCGCCCGCGGGTTGACCGAAGCGGGTGGGCCGGTGTGATCGGCCTGCCACGGCGGGTGATTCCTCCTGCAACGCGGGGCACCCTCCGCTCCTGACTCCAGCTGCGGCAGAGTCGCCGTCCCGCAGCGCACGCCCCACCGGCATCGGCGCGGCATCCAGCCACGCCAACGGCAGTCAGGGATTTCCGCCGGGCCGGCCCAGCACGTACAACCAGGCGAGCCGGCCATCCGGAAGGCGCTGCTCGGACGAACCGATGATCTCGATCCCAGCCGCCTGCGCTTTTTCCAGCCACCAGGCGGGCGGTTTGACCGTCAGGTGCAGTGGTGCCCCGATGACCTTGGGACCGAAAGAATCGGGAAACAAGGCGATGCCGAGAAACACGACTTTGGCCGCCGCCGCCCGGAGGTTGGCCAGCACCGCTGGCACCAGGTCGGTGGGAATGTGCTCCAGCACATCCGTGCAGACCACCGCGTCGTTGGGCCCGGGCAGTGCATTCTCCTCCCACAGGCAGCCGAGGGTCAGCAGTTCGGCCTGCCGGCCGTCAAACCACGGATCCAGGCAATTGCCGGCGATATCGAAGCCGCGAACGGTGAAATCGGCGCTGTGCCGTTCCAGTATCGCGCGCATGAATTTTCCGCTGCCGCAACCGGCATCGAGAATGGTCCGCACGCCCATTTCCCGAAACCCCTCGGCAAGCCGCAGCTGCTCCAGGGCAAATAGTCCCGGGGAAAACGCGCGGTAGTCGTCGATTTCCCACATGCGCTCATACTTGGCTTTCTCACCTTGCTTCTGGTCGGTCTGGATCATCGGCTTGTCCGGGGTTGATTGGGTTGGCCCGCCATGGAAAAGCCTGCGTGCCGGGCGGAGGCGGACGCCATGCCCCTCCGCCTCGCCGGGCGGTTGCCGGGGCCCGGGAGCAACAACGAGAATGTGGCGGGACGGGACGTCATGCGCGGGCAGAGCGTGCCGCAGGCCTGGAGCGGATCCGTCTCAAAATAGATCTGCCGCATTCACGGTCCAGGGGATGCGGCTTGATCACCAGGGGTACGCCCACGCGCTGCGCGAACGCCTCCAACAGGCTTACCTGGGCGGCATCGGCCCACCCGGGCGTCTGGTTCGCTTCCGCCCAGGCCGGAACAAACATCACATACCCCCGCTCGATATGCGCCGCCGGCAAGGACGGCAC
>CAISJA010000383.1 GCA_903885525.1 uncultured Opitutaceae bacterium | reverse complement strand
TGCAGCTTGACCATCTTGTGGCCCATGGTGCGGATGATGCGCCAGCCGCCGGCGGCGGTGCCGGCGGCCATGGTGAGCGCGCAGGCGAAGACCACCCATTGGTTGATCCTAAATTCCGAGGTGCGCAGGAATCCCGCCCAAGCCGGCAGACGGGCGAAGGCTCCGTTGTTGGTGCCGGTGTAGAGGGCGAGGGCGATGATGCCCATGGTTTTCTGGGCGTCATTGGAACCGTGGCTGATACCCATGAAGGCGGCGCTGACCAGCTGGAGCTTGCCAAAAACGCTGTTGACCACCCGTGGGGTCAGCCGGTGGATCAGCATCGTCAGGATGAACATCAGCAGGGCGCCGCCGAAAAAGCCCGCGAGCGGCGAGGAGACCATGGGCAGCACGACTTTGGGCCAGAGGCCGGTCGACCAATTCAAGACGTTCCAGTCGCCATGGGCGGAGGCCAGGGCGGCACCGCACAGGCCGCCGATCAGGGCGTGGCTGGAACTGGAAGGCAGCCCCAGCCACCAGGTGAGCAGGTTCCAGACGATGGCCCCGGTCAGGGCGGAGAAAATCGTGACCATCGTGACAAAGTGGGAATCGACGAGGTTTCCGCCGATGGTTTTGGCGACGGCCGTGCCGAGGAGGGCGCCCCCGAGATTGCAGACCGCCGCCAGACCGATGGCCTGGCGCGGGGTGAGCACCTTGGTCGACACCACTGTGGCAATCGCGTTGGCCGCGTCATGGAAACCGTTGATGTACTCGAAGACCAGCGCGGTCAGGAGGACGATCAGAAAAATGGTCATGGGTGGGAGGCGCAGGCCAGGGGTGGGCGCGGGGGAAGACCGGGCGGACTCAGGAGTATTTCAGCATGATCTGAAACACGACCTGGCCGGCGTCACGGGCGCGGTCCACGGCGGTTTCAGCCAAGTCGTACAACTCCATCAGGATGACCACTTCTTTGGCCTCGTACGGGCCGTTGTAGAGGGCCTTGACTAGGGCGAGCATGACCTTGTCAGCCTCGCCCTCGGCAAACTGCAGCTTGGCATGGGACTCGGTGATGCGCTCGATCTGGGTGCCCTTGCGGAGCTGCTTGACCATGAAGACCACCTGTTCGACGCCCTGCTCCAGCAGCAGGACCTGCTTTTGCAGGCTCTCGCGCGGGACACGCGCGGGGCAAATGATGAGCCGCTCGACCAATTTTTCGACGGTCTTCGGGATGCGGTAGAGGGCGATGGAAAGGGACTCGATGTCCTCGCGCTCCAGCGGGGTGACGAAGGTCTTGCAGAGCTCCTCCGTGATCCGCTGGGTGATCTGCTTGTCCTTGCGGCGGGCCCGGATGATCTCGTGGATGCTGGAAGCCTGCGCGGCGCCCTCGTGCGTCAGTATCTTGACCAGCAGCGACGTGCTGACCTTGGCTTCCTCGGCGGAGGCCTCCAGCAGGTCGTAGAACTTCTCCTCCTTGCCCAGCAGTTTCTTGAAGGAAATCATGGCGGGCAACGGAGCGGATTCGGGCTGGCTTGGCGAGGCGATTTTGGCCGGCCGGCCCCGCCAGCGGCGGGTCGCCGGCCCGGAGAAGCAGGCGGTTGGGGATTCGCCGCCAAGAATGGGTTGACAGGGGCGCGGCGGGTCATGAGGTTCACCGCTCATTTTACGGCGATCATAGCTCAGTTGGTTAGAGCACAAGATTGTGAATCTTGGGGTCGCGGGTTCGAATCCCGTTGGTCGCCCCATTTTTTGCCCGTCTCGGAAGGGAACCTCGGGTGGCAGGCGGCTTGGCCGGTCAAGCCGAAGGGTTTGCCGTTGCTCCGGCGCAGGTTCTGTTTACCCTTGGAAATCAATGAGACGGGTGCGGTTGCTCACTTTTAACATCGCCCACGCGCGCGGCCCCCTGCTGCACCAGAGCCTGCGCCGGGAGGCCCGGCTGCGGGCCAATCTCCTGCGGATCGCCCGGCTGATTCTCCGCCTGGATGTGGACATCGTGGCGTTGCAGGAGGTTGATGAGGATTCACGTTGGAGCGGGGGCTTCAACCACCTCGCGTTTCTGCAGGAGCATACCGGGATGCCCCATGCCGTCCACGGCGTGCACAATCGCCGGGAGGGGCTCTACCATCTCAATTACGGCAATGCCCTGCTGTCCCGCTACCCTGTGCACCACCACGAGCTGGTGGCCTTCGGCCGGCGGACGGTGGGGGAAAAGGGCTTCCTGTTTGCCGAGCTGGAAACCCCGGCCGGCCGGCTCCCGGTGGTGAACGTCCACCTCGATCATCGCTCGCGCCCGGCGCGGCTCCGGCAGGCGGGCCAGCTCGGGGATTTCCTCGACCAGCAGCGCGTGCACCGCGGCGCCCGGTGGCGGACGGGGCCGCTGGTCTGCGGCGATCTAAACTGCTCCGCCGGGCGGCCCGATGCCACCGCGGCGCTGCTCGACCATCTCGGCCTGAGCTCGGCCTACACGCTCTGGCCGCAGGGCCGGGCGGGGCGCACTTTCCCGTCCCTCTGGCCGCAACGGGCCCTCGACTACGTGTACCTGCCCGAGGATTGCCGCCAGCCCGAGACGATGGTGGTGCGCAGCACGCTGTCCGACCACCGTCCGGTGCTGGTGGAATTTTCCCTGGCCCGGCGCAACTGAACGTTTGCGAAACGCGCCGGAACTGCTCTGCTGCGCCTCGCATGGATCGCCTCGCCCAAGTCTTCGCCTGCACCCGTTCGGGAAACCGCGCCGCCTTCGTGGCCTACCTCTGTGCCGGCGATCCGGATTTCGACACCTCGCTCGCCCTTTGCCAGGCGGCCCTCGGTGCCGGCGTCGACATCTTGGAGTTGGGCGTGCCCTTCTCCGATCCGGTGGCGGACGGCCCGACCAACCAGCAGGCCGCCCAGCGCGCCTTGGAGTCGGGCATGACCGTGGCCCGCGTGCTCGAACTGGTGCGCGCCATCCGGCGTGGCAGCGAGGTGCCGGTGGTTTTCTACACCTATTACAACCTCGTTTATGCCCACGGGCTGGAGGCTTCCATCCGCGCGGCCCGCGAGGCCGGCGTGGACGCCCTCCTGACGCTCGATCTTCCGCCCGAGGAGGCCGGCGAATATCTCGACCTCTGCCGCCGACACGGCCTGCGGACGGTCTTCATCGTGGCTCCCACCACGCCGGCAAGCCGGCTGCCCACGATCTGCGGGGCCGCCACCGGCTTCATCTACTATGTTTCGCGGGAGGGCGTCACCGGGACCCGGCAGGATCTGGCGGGAGACATTCCGGCGGCCGTGGCCCGCATCCGGGCGCAGACGGCGCTGCCGGTGGTGGTGGGCTTCGGTATCTCGACCCGGGCCCAGGTGCGGCAGGTCGCCCAGGCGGCGGACGGCGTGGTGGTTGGCAGTGCCCTCGTCAATGTCATCGCCGCCGGGCTGTCGGACCGGGCGGGTATTCCGGCCCGGCTCGCGGCGGTCGCCGCCGATCTGACCGCCGGGGTGCGGCGCGCCTGAACGGGGCGGCCCGATTTTCCGCGGCGGGGTGCAGCCAGAAGGACGCCCAAGGCGTGGCGGGGACGTTCACCGTGCCAGAGCGGCCTCCGTCGGCGGCCGGGCCGGCCGGCCCGCCCGTCCCGGCGGGACCATCACCCGCAGGCTGGCCGGCCGGAGCATGATTTCCAGGCGGTGGCTTTCGGCGCGGGGCTCGCCGTCGGTATGGATCCAACCTGGCTTGGCCCGCGTGAGGACAAAGCGCGGGCCGTTGATCCGGGTGACGTGGGGGGAGCGGTCGAAAGAGCGGGCGAAGAGGCGCACGAGCAGCCCGCCGGCGGCGGGGAGGCTGACCGGTGGCACCGCAATGAGATCGAATTGCCCGTCCACCACGCTCGCGCGGGGCGCGATGACCGCGTTGTTCCCGTACTGGTCGGAATTCATCACGGCGAGGGTGAAGGCGCGCACGGAGGTGCCTCCCCCGGCGTGCTCGATCCGGACCGGCTCGGATTGGTGGGAGAAAAAGGCGCTCCACCCGGTGCGCACGTATCCCGGCAGCCCGCGGGAGGTGAGCCGGCTGAAGCGGATGGCGACATCCGCCTCGAAGCCCAGGCCCATGGCATTGAAGAAGGGGGCGCTGTTGACCAGCCCCGTGTCGATCGCGAGCGGCTGCCCGTCGCGCAGGGTGCGAAAGGCCCCGTGTCCGGGGTCCGGGATGCCGAGATGCCGCCCGAGTCCGTTGCCGGAGCCGCAGGGGATGAGGCCAAAGATGGCCGTGGTGCCGACCAGTCCGGAGGCGACCTCATTCATCGTGCCGTCGCCGCCGATGGCCACGACGAGCTGGCAGCCGTCCGCCACGGCGGCCCGGGCCAGCTCGGTCGCGTGGCGCGGATGGGTGGTGGAAACCACCGTGGCTTCCCAACGGTTTTCGCGGATGAAGTCCTCCGCCCGCCGGCGCAGCCAGGGATTGCCGCGGTTTCGGCCGGAATGGGGATTGAAGATGAACCGGGCTTTCAAGCGTGGGCAGCGGGAAGGACAGTGAGGCGGGGAACAGCCGGAAGCGCAAAAGGAGTTTTGCAACGATTCGGTGAAGCCCCTGGGATGCGGCCATGTCCCGCCTCCTGCATGTCCTCACCGGTTGCACCGCCGTCGGCAAGACGGAGCTGGCGCTGCGCTGGGCCGAGGCCAACGGGGCGGAGATTATTTCCTGCGACTCGCTGCTGTTCTATCGCGGGATGGACATCGGGACGGCCAAGCCCACCCCCGCCGAGCTGGCCCGGGTGCCCCACCACCTCATCGATCTCTGCGAGGTCCGCACCAGGATGGATGTCACTTATTACGTGACAATGGCCCGGGTGGTGGTGGAGGACCTGCTGGCCCGGGGGCGGCCGGTGCTGGTGACGGGGGGTAGCGGGTTTTACCTCAAGGCCTTCTTTGCGGCGGTGGCGGACGACGTGGCGGTGCCGGCGGAGCTGCGCGCCGAGCTGCGCGGGCGGTGGGCGCAGGGCGGCCTGGAGGGCCTGGTGGCCGAGCTGCGGGGTTTGAACCCTGGCGGGCTTGGCGCGCTGGATGCCTGCAATCCCCGGCGCGTGTTGCGCGCCCTGGAGCGTTGTCGTGCCACGGGCCGGCCGCTGCTCGAACTGCAGGCCGAGTTTGCCGCCCGGCCGGGGCCCTTCGCCGACTGCGAGGTGCGCCTCTGCGTCCTGGAGCGCGAGCCGGCCGAGCTGGCCGGCCGCATCGAGGCCAGGGTGCACGCCATGTTGCACGCCGGGCTGGTGGACGAAGTGCGCCGGCTGCTGCCCGCCGGGCTGCGGGAGAACCCCAGCGCCGCGCGGGCCATCGGCTATCGGGAGACCCTGGATTTTCTCGACGGGAAACTGCCGGAAGCCGAGCTGGCCGGCACCATCATCGGCAACACCCGGGCGCTGGTCCGCAAACAGCGCACGTGGTTCAAGACCCAGCTGCCGGCCCACCAGCCGAAGCCGGCGGCGACGGCGGAGCCGGCGGCGTTGTTTTGTCCCGCCAGATGAAGAGGAGCGAGAGTCCGGCCGACAGGAAGGCACCGAGGAGCATCTGGCCGGCGAGAGTGGCGGCCAGCAGTCCCGTGGGGGAATTGGCGTTTCGGTAGAAGGTGATCTGGGCGCGAATCTCCTCCTCGGTCACATGGGCGGCGCGCCACTGGGCGACCTTCCACGTCAGCGCCTGCTCCAACCAGCCCGGGTTGATCTGGAAATTGTAGAAAACCAGAAAGCAGTAGACCAAGGCACCGGTCAGGAGGGAGGCGAACAGGCCGGAGCGCAGGCCGCGGGCAACCTTGAACAAGGGACCGTACTCCCGCTGCCGGAGGCGCAGCAGCCGCCAGAGGGCGACCAGCGGAATCAGGCTGGAGAAATAGCCGCTGTACTCGCCGATGGCCAGGCGGGTGGTGTGGAAGCCAAGGAGATACTCGGCCAGAATCCAGAGGCACACGCCCGCCCCGCCGAGCAGTCCGTATTTCACTTCAGGCTTCACCTCAGGGTTTCGCCGGCTTGGCGGGGGAGACGAGTTGGAACAGGCGCTGCTCGGTGGAGTCGCTGGCCTGGGCCGGCGGGGCGGCGGGCACCGGTGGGACGGCGGGCGCGAGGGGTGTGGCGGGGGGCGTGCCGCCGGCGGTGGCGATCAGCTGGCGGGCGGAGGCGACATTCTGGCCGGTGGGGAAGCGGGCCAGGTAGGCGGTCCAGATTTCGATGGCCTTCGTGGGATTGTGCAGGGCGTTGAAGTAGAGCCCGCCTTGGTTGAAGAGGCTGAATTCGTGCTGCGGATTGAGCTTCTGGGCCTGCTCGTAGAGGGCGAGGGCCTGGCCTGGTTGCCCGGAAAACTGGTAGGCGTTGCCGAGGTCGGTGCGGATATCCGCATCGTCGGAGCCCTGCCTGATGGCCGACTCGTAGCAGCGGATGGCCTGGGCCCAATTGCGCTGGTCATAATAGAAGTTGCCGAGGGTGCGGTCGGCCTGGGCGGGGGGCTGGCCGGCGGTCAGCCCGGCCGGGGGGAGGCCGCCCATCGCCGCCGGCTCGAAGGGAACGGCGTCCGCGGCAGCGGTGCCGGTGGGCGGGTGCAGCAGTTGCGGCTTGAGCGCGAAATAGGTGCCGATGATCCCGAGGCAGAGGCCGCAGAGGCCAACGAGGGCATACGACATCCACAGGGCGGGATCGCTGGGGGTGGCTGGAGTCGGGGGCGGGAGGTTTTTCGCCATGCCGGCAGTGTGGGCCGCCCGCCCGGGCCGTCGAGTACGGAAGCGGGGAGGATTCGGCGGGAGAAAATCCGGGAAGGCCGAGGCTTTACGGAAGGTTGACCGCGTACTGCTGGAGGGAGCTGCCTTCGATGCGGTGGAGGGCGGTGAGGGCGTTGCGCAGGCTGACCTTTGATTGCAACTCGGCCACGCGGGCGGTTTCCAGCGTGTTCTGGGCCTGCAGCACCAGGTAGGAAGTGGACAGGCCGGCATCGAATTTGGCTTTCTCCAGGGCGTACTGGCGCTCGCTCAGAATCTTGGCCTGGGTGGAAATCTTCACGCTTTCCGCATTGGTCTCGACCGCCCGCACGGCGCTGCGGACCTGGACTTCGAGGTTTTGCTCGAGCTGGCGGAGGCGGCTCTGCTGCTGGTGCAGGGTGGCGACCGACTGGTGGAGGCGGGCCTTCTGGCTGACCTGGCCCCAGGCGTAAGTGAGGGAGAGATCAACTTGCCAGGAATTGCTCCGGTTGTTGAAGGCGTCGTTGAAGGCGTCGGTGTTGCTGCCGCGGTGCCCGTCCAGGCCCACGGCACCACCCACACTGAGGGAGGGCTTGGCGGCGTCCCGGGCGACCGTCACATCATACTTGGCCTGCTCGATGGCGGCCTGGGCGGAAAGGTAATCGGGCTGGCTCCGTTTGGCGGCGCTGAAGGAGGAGGCGAGGACGGGGATGGCTTCGTCGACTTCCATAAAGTGGGTCGAGCCGACGCGGGTGCCGAGCTCGAACTGGCCGATGAGGGCCAGCAGGGCTTCCTCGGAATTTTTCACGGTCTGATCGGCAAGGAGCACGTTGCGGCGGGCGTTGGCGACGCCCACTTCCGCCTGGAGGACGTCCAGATCGGTGGCGACGCCGGTGGTGCGGCGGGTCTGGGCTTCGTCCAGGAGGCGTTGGGCCAGGGCGAGGGAGGATTTGAGGACATCCAGCTGTTCGCGGGCAAAGACGAGGTTGTAGAAGGCGTTTTCGGTGGACTGGATGACATTCATGGCGACCGACCGGTAGTCGAGGTTGGCCTTGGCCAGCCCGACGCGGGCGCGGAGCAGGGCGGCTTTGTTGGCCGCGATGCCGAAGCCCTGCAGCAATTGCTGGCGGACGGTGAGGGTGATGTCGGCGTTGTAAGCCGGGTTCAGGGCCGATATCGCGGGGTCGATCCGGGAGCGGGCCAGCTGGCTGGAGAGGCCGACGGTGGTGCCGGTGTAGAGGGGCTGGGTGATCGACGCCGTGGTCGTGCTGGAGGAGGTGCTGGAGCTGGACAGCACGCCTGGGATAGCGGTGGTCTGGCTGTCCGCCCGGTTGGACGTCAGGTTCAGGCTGGGCAAATATGCGCCGCGGGCCACATCAATGCCCTCCTTGGCGATCTGGGTGGTGAACTGCTGGGCCTCGAGGTCGAAGTTCTTTTCCAGCGCGCGGCGCACGCAGGCTTCAAGGGTCAGTTCGCCGGGGGCCGGAGCGGAGGTTTGGGCCAGGAGCGCGGGAATGGCGAGGGCGGCGACGGCCAGCAGGGAGGTCAGACGGCGGAGGAGGGACATGTTTGGGCGGAAAGACGGTGGGAGGTAAGCACAGGACACAGCCGCTGTCGAAAAGTTTGAGATTTAATCCTGCGGCGGATCCGGCGGGGCAGCTTGGGCGGGGCGGGCCCGCGGGCAGTGCGGAAGAGGCCGGGCGGTTGATCGGCTGGATGAGCGGAGTATTTCCCTGCGTTTGCGCCGGCGCGGAAAGGCCCAGGGCACCCGGCCGTGGCGGTGTCCGTCCGGATCAGCAGGCCGCGGGAAAAGTCCGGAGCGCGGTCAGTGTGTGCTGGAGGCCGCGGTCTTCTTCAGCTCTTCCTCGACCAAGGCGCTCAGGACGGCGGACTCGTTGGCGGAGGAGGAATACTTCATCAACTGGCTGCGGATCTCGGCATAATGCGGGTTGGCGGGAGTGAGATCGGGAGTCTTCTTCTGGGCGGCATAGACGAAGTAGCCCTTGTCCTGGGTGGCCACCATGTCGGCGATCTGGCCGGCCCCGAGGTTCTGGAGCGTGCCGAAGGCGGGATAGGGGAAGTCCTGCGGGGGCTGCCGGAGGGTGAAGTTGGCGTAGGTCTTGACGGTCAGTTTGCGGTCGGCGGCGGCCTTGGCGAAGGCAGTGCCGGCCTTGACGGCGGCTTCCAGGGCGGTGCGGACGACCTTGCCCTGCTCGACGAAGCGTTTGCGCTTTTCATTGTCCTGATAATCGGCGGCGACCTTTTCCCGGACTTCGCCAAAGAGCGGTTTGTAGGAAGGCAGGGTGTCCTGCCAGAGGAGGACGAGGTAACCGTTGGGGCCGGGCAGCGGGTCGGAGAAGAAGCGGTCCTTGCCGAGACGGGAGATTTGCTCGGCATGGCTGGACAGCCACGGCATGTCCGCCGGGGGGGAGTCGGGCGAGAAGGGGGCCAGGGTCTTGGCCGGGTGCTGGCCGGAGGCGAGGAACGAGGCGAGTTCGGCCGAGTTGGCGGTCAACTTGCGCTCGAAGAGGGCGTAGGTGAAATCGTTGGCGGCCTTGGAGGCGCGGGCGGCGGCGGCCTGGCGTTGCATGGCGGCCTCGACCTGGGGGCGGACCTTCGGGAAGCTGTCGGCGGAGGGGGCGGCCGGGGCGGGTTTGCCGTCCTTGCTGGTGTCATCGGCCGGGGTGGGGAAATTGGCGGCGTTGGCCTGATAGAAGGCGCGGGCCTCGGCTTCGGAGGGATTGGCCGCCGGGGTGAAATCAGACAGTTTGAACTCGACCAGGGAGAGTTTGGCGCGTGCGCCGACTTCGTAGCGGAAGGCGTTTTCGTCGTAATATTTCTTCAGGGCGTCGTCGCTCGCGGCCACGCCGGCGTCGAAGGCGGCATACTCCCATTCCGCGACATCGACGGTCCAGGAGGACTCGGAGAGGCCGAGCTGGGTCTGCACTTCGGCCGGCAGCACGTAGCCCGGTCCGCCGAGCACCTTGCCGAGCTGGTCGAGGCGGGTGTCGTCGCGCAGGATGCGGTTGGCGTCGGCGACGGTGAACTGCGGGTTGGTCTTCAGGGAGTCGGCGAACCGGCCGTAGGTGGCCTGGTCGAAATTGCCCTGGGCATCCTTGAAGACGGGGAGCGCGGCGATGTAGGCGGCGACTTCCTTCTCGGTCGGGACGGGGAGGTGGAGGCGGTTGGCGAGCTCCAGTCCGGCGATGCGCGTGAGGGCGTATTGCTGGATCTGCTCGCCGCTGGCCTGGAACGCGCCTTTCAGCTGGGCGCTGAACTGGCCGTCGCGGGCGACCCGGCCGGCCTGCTCGGTGTTGCCGAGATTGTAGCCGAAGAAGGTGCGCTCGATAATCCGGTTGCCGGCCCGGCCGATGCCAGGGGTGGCGCCAATCGTGAAAATGAACGAGATGATGGTGACCGCGAGCAGGACCGCAAAGACGGTGCGGAAGTGCTTCTGGAAGTAGGTTTGAATCCAGGAAATCATGGAATGGAACCGGTTTGGCTAGGGGGCGGCCCGGCGGCTGTCAACTGGCGAAGCAGGGGGAGTTCGCTTCTTGGGCCGGAAGTGGCTTGACCGGCCCGGTGCGACGGGGGCCGGAGTGCCGGTCAGGCGGGGGTGGGCGGCGGCTCTGCCTCCGGGTGGTCGCGGATCAATTGCTCCAGCGATTGGGCGCCCCAGTGCTCCTGATGGAAGGCGGCGAGGTGGGTGAGGTAGCCGGCAAGGATCGGATCGGCGCCGTCCAGGGCGGCCCCGCCGGGTTCGTCGCCGTAGCGGACGAAGGCGCGCTGGAAGCCGGCCAGCGTGATGGCGGCGAGGGGGCGCGCCGGCTGGTAGCGGTGGTCGTTGGGATCGGCCCCCACGCCGGGAGGCAGCTCGGCGATCAGGCCCAGGTCGCAGAGACGGTTGAGGCTTTCGTTGAGGAGCTGCGAGGGGAGCCGGATGTGCCGGGCCAGTTCCGAGACCGAGGGGGCGGGCGCGCTGGCCTGGAAGCGGCGCGCGACGAGCAGCAGCACGAGCAGGGACAGGCGCTCGCGGGTGTATTCATTGACCGTGTGCCAGGCGGCCTGGCTGCTGCGGTAGCGGACGTTTTGCACCGCGTAGGTGAGCTGTCCGCCCACCAGCACAAAAAACCAGAAGACATAAAGGCCGAGCATCAGGATCGGGAGGATGCCCACCGAGCCATAGAGGCTGCGCGACAGCATGACGTGGCGGAAATAGACAAACGCGAGGTAGTTATTGAGGAAGAGCAGGGCGGTGACCATCACGGCGCCCAGCAGGGCGGCGCTCCAGCGGACGCGCGTGTGTGGCACCACCCGGTAGAACAGGGTCAGCACGAGCACGATGATGGCCACGGAGGCAAAGGGCAGGATCCAGACAAACAGCTGGCGCAGGTGGGCGGCGAAGGGCAGATGAGCGAACAGGCTGAAGAGCAGCCCGGCGGAAAACAGGGTCAGGGAGGCGAAGAACAGCACCGCGCCAAGGGTGACGGCACTCCAGTAATAGACCACCCGCATCAGCCAGCTGCGCCCCCGGCGCACTCCCCAGATGTCATTGAAGGTGTTTTCGACCGTGGTGAAGAGCTGGATGACGATGAGGAGCAGGGTGAAG
>CAISJA010000382.1 GCA_903885525.1 uncultured Opitutaceae bacterium | reverse complement strand
GCTCGCCATCATGGTCGGCGGCGCGGAAGAGGCCTTCGCCCGGGCCCACCCGCTCCTCGCCCTCCTGGGCCGGACCATGGCGCGCCTTGGCGGTCCGGGGTGCGGGCAGCACTGCAAGATGGCCAACCAGATTTCCATCGCCTCGATCATGCTCTCGTGGTGCGAAGCGCTGACCTACGCGCAGCAGGCCGGCCTCGATCCGGCCCGGGTGGCCGAGGTGATCGCCGGCGGGGCGGCCACCAGCTGGTCGCTGGTCAACCTCGCCCCGCGCGCCCTGCGCGGCGACTATGCCCCGGGATTTTTTGTGAAACATTTCCTCAAGGACATGCGCATCGCCCTCGAATCCGCCGAAGCGATGCAGCTGGAGCTGCCCGGCCTGATCCAGGCCAAGCGGCTCTACGACGAGGTGTCGCGCCGCGGCTGGGACGAAGCGGGGACGCAGGTGCTCTGGCGCCTCTATCAGGAACGCGGCTGAGGCCACCCGCGCCGGGCGGCGCGCTCAGTCGGCGAGACGCGGCCGGCCGAGCCGCACGGCCGCCCCGGCCAGGGCGAGGCCCAGGGCGAGCGCCACCGCCATGAACCAGCCGGGCAGCGGTGAGCGCAGAAAGTTAACCGCTCCGGCGGCCAGCAGGACCAGACCGAGGGTCCAACCCTGGCGCACCGTCCGCCGGACGGAATACCGGGTGGTCACCCACACCCCGCCAAACGTGCCCAGGCCGTAGGCAGCGAGAAGAAGAAGACCGGCGCCCGGGGGCAGGGTGCGGGAAAAGGCCGGGAGGCCTGCCGCATGGCCGGCCCCGAAGCCGGCCGGAGGCAGCCAGGCCAGGATTCCGATCATTTCGATCACGACCATGACCAGGCCGGCCACAAGGGCGCCTCCGAGGAGGGCGAGAAAATTGCGCAGCCGGCTGCTCACAGGCCCGTAGCCATGACAAGCCGCCGGAGGCGAGTAAAGGTGGGATTCCGTGAGACCGCCTTTGATTCACGGCGGATTTTTGCGCGCTGCCAGGTTTGGGGAAGGTGCCAGGTCTCGCGAGACTGGTGGCGATCCATGGTATCGAGGAAGTCCTTCAGGGTTGATTGGCGTTTGTTTTTACGGGCCGCGCGCCAGGTGAAAAAGCCTCTCGGGCTGTCCTACTCGGCCCGCGAACCGGGGATCTACTCCACCGTCGACCTGATTTCCCGGCAGATTCATTTTGTCGGGCGTCGCGCCCCCTGGATCAAACCCGAGCAGATGGCGGACATGTATCCGGTCGCCTGCCAGGCGCGGGATGGCCTGCCGTTGCATGGATACCTGACACTGCCGCGCGGCCGGGGGAAAAGGAACCTTCCCCTGGTCACCTAGGTCCATGGCGGACCCTGGGTGCGGGATGCCTGGGGCTTTGACGGGATCGTGCAGTTCCTCGCCAACCGGGGCTACGCGGTGTTGCAGGTCAACTACCGGGGCTCCTCCGGTTACGGCTAGGCTTTTCTGGACCAGGGCAAAAACGAGATCGGGGGCAAGATCCAGGACGACATCATCGACATGACCCAGTGGGTGGTCGCCCAGGGAGTGGCTGATCCGCACCGGCTGGCCATCATGGGGGCCAGCTATGGCGGGTACCGCACGCTCTTCGCCTTGGGCAAGACCCCGGACGCTTTTCGCTGCGGAGTGGCCATGATGGCGGTTTCTGACTGGCCGGCACTCTGGAAATTCAAGGAGGACGACGTCGGCAAGGGAGCCTATCATTCTTGGAAGGAGCGGGTGGGCGATTTGGACGACGAGCAGGTCCGGCGGCGGCTGACGGCAGTGTCGCCGGTGTCCATGTCGGCGGCCATGACCGCGCCCCTGCTGGTGGTGCATGGGGAGAAGGACACCAACGTGCCGGTCACGCAGGCGCGTGCGATGGTGGAGGCGCTGACGAAAGCCGGCCATCCTCCGCAAACCCTCTATCTGGCCGATTTGGGACATGAAATCCCCTACCGCGAGGAGGGCATCCAATTTTACAAGGCGGTGGAGAAATTCCTCGCCGAACACCTCGGACCAAACGGAACGTGGTTCAACGCGCCCGCCGGTGACATCAGGCAGGCTAGGGCGAAACGGCCCCGGCCCTGGCGGAGGAGATCAGGCGAAGTCCGCCTCCCAGCGGCCGTAGATGCCGCAGGGGAGGATCTTGGCGTCGGCGCGGATGGGGAGGCCGACCTCGCCGCCGTGGATGCGGCCGCCGGCGTCGGGCAGCAGGCCGGCGAGCAGGTTGAGCACCACGGACGGGGAGAGGCGGGCGGTGTAGGCGTTGATGAGGAAGAAGAGCGGGCGATCGCTCAGGAGCTGCCGGCATTCGCGGAGCAGCTCCCAAAGGTGGTCTTCCAGTTTCCACATCTCGCCCGTGCTGCCGCGGCCGTAGGTGGGCGGATCCATGATGATGGCGTCGTAGCGGCGCCCGCGCTTGATCTCACGGCGGACAAATTTCAGGCAGTCGTCGGTGATGGTGCGGACCGGCGCTTCCGCGAGGCCGGAGAGGACGGCGTTTTCGCGGCACCACTTCACCATGCCCTCGGCGGCGTCGACATGGCAGACGCTGGCGCCGGCGGCGGCGGCGGCCACGGAGGCGGCGCCGGTGTAGCCGAAGAGGTTGAGCACGCTGACTGCGCGGCCGGCGGCGCGGGCGGCCTTGATCCGGGCGCCGCACCAGTCCCAGTTCACGGCCGGTTCGGGGAAGAGCCCGGTGTGATTGAAACTGGTGGGGTGGATGCGGAAGGTGAGGGCGCCGTAGCGCACGGTCCAGTGCTCGGGCAACGGCCGGCGGAATTCCCATTGGCCTCCGCCGCTTTCGCTGCGGTGGTAGAAGCCGTCCCAGCCTTCCCATTTCTTCGCGCCGCCGGAGCGCGGCCAGATGATCTGGGGATCAGGCCGGACGAGGGTGTACGGGCCCCATTTTTCCATCTTCAGGCCGTCGCCACAGTCGAGCAGCTGGTAGTCCTGCCAGCGGTCGGCGACGATGAGTCCGGGGCGTTCGATGAGCATGGGGCACAGAATTGCCGACGAATCGGGTGGAAGGACACGAAAAAATCTCACCGCCCGGGGGCTGGTCAGGCGGGCGGAGGGGCGGCCTGCGCCGCCTCGAGACCGGCCATGGTGCGCAGGAATTCCCCCTCCAGATCGACCTGGTAGAGCCGGGCGAGCACGAGGATGCTCCAGAAACAGTCGCTCAACTCGTGGGCGAGCTTCGCCTCGACGTCGGCGATGGGGCGGGCGCCGGCCCGGGCCATGACGAGCTTCATCAGGTCGCCCACGTCACCCACGAAGCCCTGCATGACCTCCTCCCGTGTCCAGGCCCGGGCGCCGCGGCGCGTGGCGGCGGCGGCAAAGGCGGCGTGAACCTGCATCGCGCGATCGGAGAGTTGGGCGAGTTCCATGCCTGCATCCCACCGGGGAGGCGCCGCCGCGGCAACGCGGAAGACAGGCGTGGCGGCGGGCCACTGGCTCAGGGTGCGTCGCGCGGGAGCTGGATTGTGATCCGGGTGCCGCTCCCCAGTGCGGACATGATCCACATCCGGCCGCCGAAGCGCTTGGTGACGAGGATCGCCTTGGTCAGGCCAAGGCCGCCGCCCCTGGCGGGGAGGTCCTGGACGTTGCTCCCGCGCCGGCCGTAGTGCACGACTTCGGCCAGCTCGGCGGGCGGGATGCCACGCCCGGTGTCCTCCACGACGAGGCGCAGGGTGGCGGTGGTTTCATAGAGCCCGAGGCGGATCGTCCCGCCCGCCGGCGTGTACTGGCGTGCGTTGGCAATCAGGTCGCGGATCACGTCCTTCACCAGCAGCGGCAGAGAAAGGGACAGGCCGTCGTGGCTTTCGGTCACGAAGTCGAAAGCCCGGTCCGGCGGCGAGCGGGCCGGCTGGTACAGCAGGCGGTGGTGCCCCCGGCTGTGTTTCTCGACGGCGCAAAGGACCTCCTGCACGTCGCGGCGCAGGGACTCGAGGGGAAAGCAAACCCAGTCCTCCGGCGCCTGCAGCCGGGCGAGGATTTCGCGGGCCCGCCGCCCGAAAAGGCGGAAGACGCTCCGGATGTTGTCGATGGTCTCCCGGTGGTCGGGCTGCGCGGCCTGCAACGGATAGACCGTCGAGGCGGCCACGATTTCGTTCAGCACCGTCTGCTCGTACTCGGGGAGGCGCTGGGCCAGGTCCACGGTGCGCGCCAGGTCGGCCAAGCCCGCCAGCAATTGCCGGCAGAAGGAGAGGCTTTGGCGGAGAAGTCGGGGATTGTTGTCCAGGAGGAGACCGATCATTTCCAGCTCGCCCTGCAGGCTGGTCGCGACCGTGAGCACGGAGTGCATGTCGAGGAGCGATTGCTCGCCCGGCTCCAGCGGCGGGATTTCGGTGATCTCAACTTCCATGGGGTGGGGAAAGCGCCCAAGGGGGGCCTTGCTCCAGCTTATCGGCACAATCGGCTCCAGTTGAGGGATAGACTGAGCTGAAAGTGCTGCCACAACGGGAGGCAACGAATCCTACGGCTGCATGATTTTGCAGGGTACAGCTTTCGATCAATCCACGCTGGAGGCGCTTTGCCGCGAGCTGAAGTGCCAGCCGGGCGACCTGCTGGAATAGGCGAAGGAGGATCCAGCCGACGGAGCCTGCTTCAGGTGCCGTACAGCCGGTCGCCGAAATCTCCCAGGCCGGGCAGGATGTATTTTTTCGCGTTCAGGCTGCGGTCGAGGGCACCGGCGAAAATAGGCACGTCGGGGTGGGCCGCCTGCACGACGGCGATGCCTTCGGGCGCGGCGACGATGCAGACGAAACAGACCTCCGTGGCTCCGGCGGCCTTGACCACGCCGAGGGCTTGGGCGGCGGAGCCGCCGGTGGCGAGCATCGGGTCGATCACCAGCACGCGTTTTTCTTCGAGCGGGGGCAGCTTGCAATAGTAGCTGCGGGCCACCGCGGTGGTGTGGTCGCGCTCCAGGCCGACATAGCCGACGGAGACGTCAGGAAAGGTGTCGAGGAACGGCTGCACCATGCCGAGGCCGGCGCGCAGGATGGGCACGATGGCGAGCGGCTTGGCGAGCACATGGCCGGTGATGGTTTCCAGCGGGGTTTCGACCGGCTTTGCCACCGTGGCCAGGTCGCGGGTGGCTTCGAGGGCGAGCAGGAGGGAAATCTGGTAGCTCAGGGTGCGGAACAGGGCCGGCTTGGTGGACTTGTCGCGCAGGTGCGTGAGCACATGAAGCGCGAGCGGGTGCTGGAGGACGGTGGGGGACATGGCGGTCAGGGTTGCGGAAGGGGCAGGATCAGCCGGGGGAGCAGGCAAGCCCTGGCGGGCGGTGGGCGGCGGCAGGCCGCAGCACGGCGGGCAGGCTGGCGAAAGGGCGGAAGGATGTGTTCAGGGCGAGGAGGCTTTGGCTAGGGCAGGGGTCGCGGGCGTCAGCAGCAGGGTGTGTTCCCCTTTGCCGGGCAGGAAGGGGCTGGGCTCGCCGCGCACCCAGGCCTCATGGCCGGCGCGGTAGAACGGCGAAAGCGGATGTCCGCTCTGGCCGCCCGGCATCTCCAGGACGCCCTCCTCCTCGTGGCCGGGGGAGACCACCATGCGCTCGCTGGCGCCGAAATTCGGACCCTGCACACGGGGCATCCGGCTGTCACCCGGCAGCGCCACCGGGGGCATGTCGAGGTAACCGGCCAGGAACCCGGGCAGAAAGCGGCTGAACGGATGCTGCTGGTGCAGGGTGTTCCGCGTGCCCCAGGTGAACCCGGCGAGGGCGACATGGGCCTGGGCGGCGTCGGCCAGCACGTCATCGGCGGCGGCGAGCAGCAGGGCGTCCCAGGAAGGCTGGGCCGGATCGAGGAACCGGCTGGGTTTCTCCGTGAGCAGGCGCCAGACGGCGTCCTCGGTGTGGAGCCGGCTGAAGCTGAAATTTTCCCAGCGCGTGGTGACGGATTCGGCCAGGGGGGCAAGGGCGCGTTCGTGCACATGGGCGCGAAAGGCGCGGATGAGCCGGTAGGCGGCTGGCAGGCCGGCGTGGCCGTCCCAGGCCTTGACCAGGGCGCGCAGTTCGCCCCGCGCCGCCTTCTGGGCTACGGCGCGGTCGCTCAACACCGTGAGCAGAAGCTTCTGCCAGCGGTCCATGAACCGGGCGCGGTCGTCGAGCTGGATGGCGAGCAGATCGGCCGGGGCGGCTTGTTTGCCGCTGCTGACCAAGGCGCGCAAATCGTCGCGGATGGCGCGGGCGCGGGCGCCGTCGTCGTAGCCGCCGTCGCCGAGCCGGGCCAGCGCGGTGCCGCCCACGATGCGGTTGTTGGCGGTCCAGAGGAGACCGTCAGCGGGATCGGTGATGGCCGGGGTGTCGGCGGCGGGCAGCCAGCCGTCCCAGCGGCGGTCGCCGTAGGCCCACGACACGGGCAGCCGGCCGTCGAAGCCCGTGCGCCGGGGGATGAGGCCGGTGACGGTCCAGGCGATGTGGCCCGCGGCGTCGGCGACGAGGAGGTTTTGGTTGGGCATGCCCGCAGCGTGGGCGATCGCGATAGCCTGCGCTGCGGTGGTGGCGGTTTCCAGCGCTTGGAGGCCGAGGTTCGTGGCCTCGGGATAGTGCGCAGTCCAGTTCAGCACGAGGTACCGGCCCGCTTCCGGACCGGCAAGGACAGGGCCCCACTCGCTCCACCGGGTGGTCTGCCGGACCGGAGCCGCGCCCTTGACGCGGATGGTTTCGGTGCGCTCCTCGAAATCGACATAGCCATGGAGAGTCCGATACTGATCCTGCGCGATGGAATCGGTTTCGGCCAGAATGACATCGGCAGTGTCGACGTAGGAGTTGGTGAAGCCCCACGCAATGTGGCCGTTGCTGCCGGCCACCAGCGCAGGCAGGCCGGGCAGGGTGACGCCGGCGACGCGATGCGGGCCGGCGCCGTCGCGCCAGGAGTAGACTGCGCGATACCAAACGGACGGCACGGACAGGCCGAGGTGCATGTCGTTCGCCAGCAGGCCGGCACCGGTCGTGGTATGCGTGCCGGCGACGGCAAAGCTGTTGCTGCCCGGGAGCAGGTCGCCGCCGGAATCCCCGCGCGAGGCCGTGGCCGGTGCGGCGGGACGCGCCGGGGGCAAGGGCGGCAGGGGTGCGGCCGGCATGGTCGTGCCGTCGAGGGCTGCATCTTGCGTGTCGCCCGGCGGGGCAAAGAAATCCAGGGCCTCGGTCCCGAGCGCCTCCCGCAGGGCCAGTCGGTTGCGTTCCTGGCTGCCGGTCGAGTCCTGCAGATCAAACCACATGGAGAAGCTGCAGAGGAAGGAATCCTCGGGCCGCCAGACGGCCGGCTCCAAGCGGAGCACGAGGTACTCCCAAGGCTTCCGGCCGAGGGAGGCCAGGCCGGCGTTGACCCCGGCGGTATACGCTTCCAACAGGGCCCGGTCTGCGTCGGACAGGCGCGCGACGATCAGGCCGGCGGTCTGGCGAAATCCGTGCCGCCGGGCGGATTGGTCGAGCGGCAGGGCGGAGGCACCCAATAGTTCGGCGAGCTCGCCCGCGGCACGCCGGCGGAGCAGATCCATCTGGAAGAAACGGTCCTGGGCATGCAAAAAGCCGAGTGCCTGGGCGAGGTCGCGGCGATTGGCCCCGGTCAGGGTCGGCACGCCCTGGCCGTCGCGGACGACGATCACCGGCGCCGTGAGGCCCGGCAGCGCGCGGGCACCATCGAGCTGGGCCAAGCTGGCGCGCAGCGCGCCGTAAAACCAGAAGGCGATTCCGGCCGCCAGCACCACCAGGGTGACGAGCAGCAGGAGGACGAGTCGGAAAATGCGCGGGCGGAGCTTTGCCATGGCGGTCAGGGGATGACCCTCGGACGGGTGGAGCCGGGGCCGTTCCAGGCTTCATCGCCGGGGCCGTCAAGCAGGCGGCCGAAATATACGGAGCGTCCGATGATGGCGGCAGGGCTGCAGAGACTGGCGACGGAGGGCATGTGAAGTGGAGGAGTGGAGCGTGGCTTGGCGGACAGGCCAACCTCCGCGGAGTAAGACCGGCATTCCGGAAAGCTGAAATCTAAAATGAAGAAAACCGCCGGAGCAGACCAGCCCTCGCCCGCAGTGCTCCCGGCCAAAGGCTGTGCGCCCACCCGCAGCGACCAACCATCGCCCGCCGGGCCGCTCCGGTGGTGAAGGCCCCCCTCGCCCGGCCCCCGCCCCCCTTGGCCTCCCGGCCTCCGTGGGGCCCCTCCAGAAACCGGCTCCAAAAGAGTAACCCATTGGGTTACTTGTCCGGTGGAGTTTAGGGAGGGAAGAAATGCGTAAAGTAACCTATTGGGTTACTCTGGCAGGCAGGCGCGGCGCGGAGGAATGGGCCCCGGGACAGGGGGCGGGAGCGCGAGGGCGGGAGCGCGAGGGCGGGAGCGCGAGGGCGGGAGCG
>CAISJA010000381.1 GCA_903885525.1 uncultured Opitutaceae bacterium | reverse complement strand
CCTCGAAACCTAATCGGCGCTGGACAACCAAGCTCGCCGCTGAAAAGGCCGGCTACGAAAAACAACGCGACAGCGCCACGGATGAGAGCACCAAAGCGTTATGGGACCAACGCGCCACGGATACCGGAGATAAGCAGGTTGGCGCGCAGCATGAGCTCGCCCGGATCGGCCCAGATCCAAACGATATATCCGCGCAGCTCTCACATGCCTCAGCGGGCATCGCCCAGAGCATGGGCACGGTGGCAGAGCAGATCGGAGGGACCTGGAAGAATCTCGGCGAGACGATGCGCACCTCCATGGGTTCCGCGCTCTACGACATGCTGGAGCGTTCGAAGAATTTCAAACAGGCGGCCGGTTCCTTCTTTGTCTCGATCGGACAGAGCCTCGCACACAGCCTCACCCAGATGGTGGCAGACTGGACCATGTCTCACCTTGTGATGGATAACGTGCGCACGCTCTTCCTGGCCATGGGGCTGGTGAAGGAGAAGGTGGCCACCACCGCAGAGACGGCGATCCACACCGGGGGCGAGGTTGCAAAGACCGGGGCCACCGGCGCCGGCGTGGCGGCGCGCAGCGGGCTGCGGGTGACGGAGACGATCATTCACGGCATACAAGTTGGTATCCGGACGGCGATGCATCTCGCGGGTGAAATCGCCCAGACGGCCGTCACACTAGCCCAGTCAGCCTTGCGCATCGCTGCGACGATCGCGGAATCACTGGTGTCGATCATCAAGGCGGCCGCCGGAGCGATGTCGGCGATGGCCTCGATCCCCTACGTCGGCCCGATCCTGGCTATTGCTGCCGCCGGCGCGATGATTGCCGAGGGCTCAAGTCTCATCAAGGGCGCCCGCGAGAGTGGTGGCCCGGTCGAAGCCGGCTCCGCTTACCTCGTCGGTGAGAAGCGCCCGGAGATATTCGTTCCGGGATCAGATGGTTACATTTTTCCGGACGCTGGTTCATTCTCCGCTCCTGCACTGCCAACGCCGGGGCGCCCCTCCACCGCGATGGCGGCAGCTTCCCAGGCCGCGAGTGCCGCTGGCGGGCGCGGCACCAGTGGCTCCGGCGAAGGCGGCCAATCCAGCACCGTCAACCACCACTATTACATCGACCGCGAGGTCTTCCGCTCGGCGATGGAGCAGGACATGCGCGGCATCGCGCATGAGGTCTACCTGCGCAACGTGCGCAAGGGAGTCTGATCCATGATCGCCGTCACCATCAACGGTCAGGCCTGCTGGCTCCTGACTGAGGCGCCAAACACGGACACCGTCGTCCGGATCGGAGCACAGATGCCGATCGACATCCAGCGCGCCCTGGCCGGCCACTCGTCGCGTCGGCCGCAGCGGATCTCGCTCCTGTATTCCATGCAGTGGTCTGCAGGCATGAAAGGCACCGCCTTCACCACCCTCCGCAACGCCACACTCACCGCCCAGGACGAGCCAATCGTTGCCCCTTTCTGGCCCGGCGCGATCCGCGTGGGTATCGACACCGCCGCATTCACTGGAGGCCTCACTCTGGCCTGGACGCGCGGCTGGGGTGCGTATGCCGTCAACCCCGGCAGCCTGAGCGGGTATGACTTCTGCGCACCGCTGCTCTTCGGCTATCTGAAGCAGCCGCCAAAGACTGCGGCACATAACGACGACCTGGTCATCGGTGATTTCTCCCTCGATGAGGATTCCGTCGCCGGCTACGCGCTCGCGCCGGCCGCCGGCGTGTTGCCGGCAGACAGCACCTTCAATACTGCGGGCGGATGGGCCGCTCCGATCTTTCCTTTCCTTCCTGAATGGAGCACGCCGCCGTCGCCTGGCTTGGGTGTGGCCGATGTCGATCGTCAGCAGGTGGGGACCGGCCGCCAGCGCTCATCCACCTTTTACCCGCAGCAGCGGGAGCAACTCTTCGAAGCGAGCTTCAAACTCCGCACGCCGGCAGAGGCCGCCAAGCTCTTTGCCTGGTGGACACGCCGTGCCGGTGCCTCCGATCCGCATTGGGTGGCCGGCTCCCAAAAGCTGGGCTTCCTCTCGGCCGATGCCGTCTCTGGTGCCACGGTTCTGAATTTCACGGGCGCGATCGCACCGCTCGGCCCCATCAGCTACATCGCACTCTTCGCGCCGGATCGCTCGCCGGAGATGGCCCGTGTCGCCTCGTCCACGTCGACCTCCGTCACTCTGGTCGCCGGTCTGGCCAACACCTGGCCTGCCTTATGCACGACCGTTGCACCGGCCATGCTGGCCCGCCACACGGATGTGGAGCTCGTGCTCAACTTCCGCCGGGCCAACGACAGCTGGATCGCCGCCGCCACGCTCGCCTGGCGCGAGGTCGCACCCGAATACGCCCCGCCCGCCGGCGAGACCCGCGGCACCACCCTCGGTCGACTCACCACCCCCGCGTGGTTTTATCGGATCGATCTCGACTATGCCGGCGCGATCGAGAGCACCTATCTCACGGACTGGGAGAGTGGGGCCACGGTCGGTGGGCATGACTGGGCCTATAATCCATGCGGTTTCGACAAGCTTATCGCCTCGACCGATCTGGGCGATGACAACTGCACGTTCAAGCTCCGCTGGTTCGCCGGTTGCCCCTGGGAGAACTG
>CAISJA010000380.1 GCA_903885525.1 uncultured Opitutaceae bacterium | reverse complement strand
CGCGGCGGAGCGGCGCGCCGAGGCCGTGCGCCCACTGGCCGAGCGCTTGGCTGGCCAGGGCCTCAGCCTCCGCGCCATCGCCCGCCAGCTGGAGGAGCGCCGCGTGCCCACGGCACGCGGCGGGCGTTGGCACGCCGCCAGCGTGCGCACCCTGTTGCGCAGCCGCCACGGACCCGTCCCAGTTTGAGGCGGCGGGACGAATCACATTGACCTCATCTTTGTATGCGATGACCTTGATGGAGTTTTGATATGAAAGTCATCTCAAGGTGATCGTGACCATCGGCAACACCAAAGGGGGCGTCGGAAAGACCACCCTTGCCGTCCAGATTGCCCTCGCCCGCGCGCTCGCCGGCCGCGACGTATGGCTAATCGACGGCGACCGGCAGGGCACGTCGCAGACCGCCATCGCCATTCGCTCCGAGGCGGGGAGGAGGCCCGGCGTCGCGTGCTCGCAATACGCTGACGGCCCCGTCCTGCGCGCCCAGGTGCAGCAGCAGCGCCGTAAGTTCGACGACGTGATCATCGACGCCGGCGGCCGGGACTCCACCGCGCTCCGCGCCGCTCTCGTCCTGTCCGATGTGCTCCTTGTCCCCTTCCAGCCGCGCTCCGTGGACGTGTGGGCGCTCGCCGACATCTCAGCTCTGGTGGAGGAGGCCCGGTCGCTGCGTGACGGGCTGCGGGCCTACGCAATGCTCAACTGCGCCGACCCCGGCACTGCGTCGGCCGATAACGCGGACGCCGCTGCGGCGCTCGCGGAGCACCCCCAGCTCGCCCATCTCGACGCCCCCGTCCGGCGCCGTAAGGCGTTCGCCAACGCAGTCGGCCAGGGTCTTTCCGTGGAGGAGTTGGCGCCCCGCGATCCGAAGGCGTGCGAAGAGTTGGCTACATTGGTCCGCACAGTGTTTGACGTGCAAGATACATCTATCTTGCAATCAAGGTGATATGAAATGGCGATCACGAAGCCAGTGAGGCCCAAGACCCCGGAGAGCTTCATCTCCGGCGCCCCGGACGCCGCCTCCCAGCCCAGGGGCGTGCGGCGGGGCACGAAGCAGCAGATCACGCTCACCATCGCCCCGGAGCTGCTCGCCAAGGTGGACGAGATGGCAGAGCGCATGGGCCAGAGCCGCGCTGCGCTCATCAACCTCGCGATCTACCGCACCATCGAGCGGGGCAGCCCGTGAGCGGCGATGGAGGCGCCGAGGGGGCGGGCGACGCGGCGCCGCAGAGCGACCTCTTCGGCCTCGCCGGTGCGGCGCTGCCGCCCACGTCGGCGCGCATCGTCAGGCTCGGCGAGGAGATCGCAGGGAGCCCGCCCGAGCGGCCCGATTACCTCCATTCCGTCCTCTGCCAGGTCGGGCTCCCGCGCCGCCGCGTGGAGGGCACCACCTTCGAGCGCACGAACGGCAACGCCTCCCTTCTGGTCGAGGCCGGCAAGCTCTGGAACGGCAAGGACTGGCTGCCCCAGCCGCTGCCCTACGGCACGCGCCCGCGCCTCGCCCTTGTCCATCTCAGCAGCGAGGCAGTGCGCACCCGCTCGCCCACGGTGGAGGTAGGGCACTCGGTCCGCGAGTTCCTGCTACGCCTCGGCATCAGCACAGGCGGCGAGGAGTACGCCAACTTCGGTCGCCAAATGCGCGCGCTCGCCGCGTGCCGCATGACCCTTGGCGTCGGCCTGGAGACGCTTGAGGCGAAGCCAATCAAGCGCTTCGCCGCGTGGGTGAGCAGCAGCCCCCACCAGCGCGCCCTCTGGCCCGGCGTGATCGAGCTGACGCCCGAGTTCTATGAATCCCTCGCGGAGAGCGCCGTGCCGCTCGACGCGCGGGCGCTCCCCGCCCGCACGAAGGTGACGGCGGGACGCTTCGGCGTGTCGTCGAGTCGGTAGATCAAGAGGAAGTCGCCGCCGACGTGGCACTCCCGGTGGTCCCGCCACTCGCCTTGCAGCTCG
>CAISJA010000379.1 GCA_903885525.1 uncultured Opitutaceae bacterium | reverse complement strand
CTCAAGCCGCGCCGCTGGAACATCAGGAGCATCCAGAATTTCATGGTCTTCATCGGGCCGATCAGCTCGATCTTCGACTACGCCACCTTCTTCCTCATGCTCTATTTCTTCGGCTGCTGGAACCTTGGCCTGTCCGCCCCCGCCGCCATCGCCGGCTGGTTCAGCCACCTCAAGAGCGGCGATCTCGACAACACCTACGCCGCGTCGCTTTTCCACACCGGCTGGTTCGTCGAGTCTCTCCTCACCCAGACGCTCATCGTCCACATCATCCGGACCAACCGCATCCCGTTCTTCCAGAGCCGGGCCAGCCGGACCATGACCGCCGCCACCCTGCTCGTCATGGCCCTCGGCGTCTGGCTGCCCTACTCGCCCTTCGCCAACTTCTTCGGCTTCGTCCCCCTGCCCGCCGTCTATTTCATTTGGATCGCCGGCTTCCTCCTCGCCTACAGCATTCTCACCCACACCGTGAAGATGTGGTTTGCCCGGAAATTCGGCACTGATTGACTCCCGCCATGCGCAGCATTCTCACCGCCCTCCAGGAAGGCCGCCTCTTTGAATTGCCGGACGCCGGCAAGGACCGCGCCCTCGAATTCCTGGCCCGCATCCTCGACGCCAACCCGGACATCGTCGTCGGCACCGACACGATCGAAGAGGTGCAAAAGCGCGAACAGGAATGCAACACCGGCATCGGGCTCGGCGTCGGCGTGCCGCACATCCGCGCCCAGCGCGAGGAAGGCGAGCTCTTCGCCGCCATCGGCTGGTCCCCCGCCGGCATCGAGTATGGCGCGCAGGACAACGAGAAGGTCCACCTCGTGGTGATGTACTACATCCCCGGCGCGCAGAAGAACGTCTACCTCAAGGAAATTTCCAGCCTGATCAAGGCCATCCGGAAGAGCGGCGGCATCCAGCCCATCGCCCACGCCACCGACCTGAACCAGGTGCGCAACCTGCTCCTCGACTGGGTCAGCAGCGTGCTCGGCGACACCGGCCCGGAAGCCGTGGCCCGCATGATCAAGCTGGACGTGAAGCAGACCCAGGCCGCCGCCCCCGCCGCGCCCACCCTGCCCGAAGCCGTCGCCGTGCGCCCCGGTGCCCGCGTGACGCCGTTCCAGGTGCTCGCCACTGGCCCCGGCAGCCTCCTGGTGCTCGCGCCCGATCCCGTTTGCCTCGCCCTGCTGGAGAAGGACGCCGCCCTCGCGTCGCATCTCGCCTCCGGCACCGCCTTTCTCTCCTCCGGCCAGCAGATCATCGTGCTGGGCGCGACCCACTACGCCGGCGACCGCGCCCTCTACCAATGCGCCCTGCTGGCCTCCCCCGGCACCTAGCCCGGAACGGCACGCCGATCCCGCCTCAGCTTGCCTCCGCCGGGTCTGGGACCGGCACGGCCAGCCCTTTCGGTCCGGGAGCCGGGTCAGCCCAGCCCCGGCCGACGGCTCACTTCCAGAGCGTGAAATTATAGGTGAGACCCACCGTGGACGAGTTGCCCGGGCCGGATTGGAAATCGGCGGAGAAGGCGATCTCCTCGGTTAGCTGACGTTTGTAGCCGAGCAACAGCTCCTGGTGGCCATCGACGCGAATGCTCCCGGCCACGAAGTGATCTTTGCCGACGTAATAGCCATATTCTGCCACCGGCTGGGCCCCACCCTGGCGCGTGGACCAGTTGATCGCTCCCACCGTCAGCAGCTGGGGGCCTTGCTGGAGCAGATTGTACTCGGCGGAAAACAAACCTTCCGCAGGCTGCCAGCCTTGGAACCAGGCAACCTCGAATCGCGGGGTCACGCCCAGCTCCAACTGCAACTGCTGGCTGTTGCCGATGGCGGCATGCTCGGCCTGGGCGCTGAGCGAAAGGACCCCGCAGGGTTGTATTTCCGGCGTAACAATCTGGTTCAATCCCACGATGGTCCCCTGCGCAGCCGGCGCCAACGCGAGCAGGGCCAAGACTATTACCTCAAGAATAGGGCTGGTTTCCCGCATGCCACGGCGGATCATCCCCCGAGGCTCGCCAGACCGGATGCGCAGGCAAGTTGGAATGGGCTTGCCCAGCCTGGTCGGGGCCTATCGCGTGCTCCGCGCCGCACCGCCGGCGGACCTCCACCCGCAGCCGAGGGGGGGGCGATGTGCCGATGCGCCACTCCAGCTCGCGGTGCCCAGCCCCGTCCCACGGTCCCGATCAACCCCGCCGCCAGCACCCAACGAAGAGGTTTTTCTTGCCCTGGAAACTTAGGATACTTTACAAGTTTCCCTAGGTAATGGCTGTCGCTCCCACCACCTCTCCCCAATCCCACCCTGCCCGCGCCCGTATTTTGCAGGCGGCCCGTACCCAGCTCTTCGCCTACGGCTACACCGCCCTCACCATGGACGAGCTGGCCACCGAGCTGGGCGTGAGCAAGAAGACCCTCTACGTGCACTTCCCGAGCAAGGACACCCTAGTCGGCGAAATCCTGCGGGGCTTCGTCGGCGAAATCCGCACCTCTGCCGACACCCTGTTCAGCGACCGCACCCTCGGCTTCACAGTCAAGCTCCGCCGTTTCACCGAGGCGATGGTCAAACGTCTGCAGGTCAATCCCCACCTCTTCCACGACCTGCAACGCTCCGCCCCCCACCTCTATCAGCAGGTGGAGGAGCTGCGGCACCGCAACATCCCGCACGTCTTCGGCCTGCTCCTCCGCGAGGGCCAGGCCGCCGGCATGGTCCGGGCCGATATCGACCCGGCCTTCGCCGTCGAATTCTGGCGCCCGGCGATCCAAACCCTGCTGCATCCCGCCTCCCAGGAACGCCTCCAGCTCACCCCGGATGAAATCTTCTCCCGCGCCATCCAACTCTTTTTCGGCGGACTCCTCACGCCGGCCGGCCGCCAAGACCATGAAAAACACTTCCGCCCCTGACCGCCACCCGCCCGGCGCCATCCTCGCCGCCCTCCTCGCCCTCGCGCTGCTCCTCCCCGGCTGCGCCCGGAACCACGGGCCGGGCGACCTCATCCTCTCGGGCAACTTAGAGGTCAACGAGACCCAGCTTGGCTTCAAAATCGCCGGCCGCGTAGTCACGCGGACGGTCTCCGAGGGCGAATCGATCACAGCCGGCCAGCTCATCGCCCGGCTCGAGGACACCGAGCAGCAGGAGCAGCTTTCGCTCCGCCGCGCCGAGCAGGCCGCCGCCGAAGCCGCCCTCGCCGAGCTGGAAGCCGGCTCGCGACCGCAGGAAATCGCCGCCAGCGCCGCCGCCCTGCGCAGCGCCGAGGCCGAACGCGACCGGGTCCGCCTCGATTACACCCGCCAGCAGGAACTGCGCAACCAGGAGGTCATTTCCAACCGCGACTTCGAGTCCGCCCAGGCCCAGCTCAAGGTGGCCGAGGCCCGCACCGCCGAAGCGGCCGAACGGCTGAAGCTGGTGCAGGAAGGCCCGCGCATCGAGACCATCCGCCAGGCCCGCGCCCGCGCCGAGCAGGGCCGCGCCGCCGTCGCCCTCGCCGCCACCCAG
This sequence comes from uncultured Opitutaceae bacterium, assembly GCA_903885525.1. Lineage (GTDB taxonomy): Bacteria > Verrucomicrobiota > Verrucomicrobiia > Opitutales > Opitutaceae > Didemnitutus. Next base: position 978 of record CAISJA010000379.1, on the reverse strand, counting down.
CTCGAATCCACCCGCCTGCTCTCCCCCGTCTCCGGCACCGTGCTCTCCCACCACATCCAGCCGGGCGAGTTTGTCGTCCCCGGCACACCGGTGCTCACCGTCGCCGACACCACCCTCATCTGGGTCCGCGCCTACCTCAACCAGCCCGACCTCAGCCGGCTCCACCACGGGCAAAAAGTCGTCGTGCACACCGACACGTTCCCCGGCCGCGATTTTCCCGGCACCGTGGGCTTCATCGCCTCGGAAGCGGAGTTCACCCCGAAAACCGTGCAGACCGCCAAGGAGCGCGTGCAGTTGGTCTTCCGCCTCAAGGTCGATGTCGCCAACCCGCACGATGAACTCAAGCCCGGCATGCCAGCCGACATCATCATCCCCGCCAACCCATAATTTTCCCCGAGGAAAACCAGCGGGGCCTTTTCCCGCCCCGCAATCTTCCTTTTCCGGTCTCCCACGCTTTCCCTTTCACGTTCACTTTTTCCTCCTCTTGCCACCCGCCATCCAAACCACCGGGCTGCGCCGCACCTTTCCCGGAGTCGTCGCTCTCGACTCACTCGACCTCACCGTCGCCGCCGGCGAGATCTTCGGCCTCGTGGGTCCGGACGGTGCCGGCAAGACAACCACCCTGCGCCTGCTGACCGGCATTTTGCCCCCGACTTCCGGCCGGGCGGTGGTGGCCGGCTGCGAGCTCCCCGGAGACAATGAGGCCCTCAAGGAGCAGATCGGCTACATGAGCCAGCGGTTCGGCCTCTACCCGGACCTGACCGTGTCGGAGAACATCGCCTTCTATGCCGACATCTACAGCGTGCCGCAGCGCGGCCGGGCGGAGAAGGTCGACCAGCTCCTCGGCTTCAGCCACCTCGCGCCGTTCCGGCAGCGGCTGGCCGGCCACCTCTCCGGCGGCATGAAACAAAAGCTCGGCCTCGCCTGCGCCCTCATCCACACCCCGCGCGTGCTCTTCCTCGACGAGCCGACCATCGG
>CAISJA010000378.1 GCA_903885525.1 uncultured Opitutaceae bacterium | reverse complement strand
TGCTGGCAGGTCATGGGCTGGACGACGGCCTGGGGGTCTTCCGGGATCTCGTGGTTGCCCTCGGCGCCGAAAGCCTCGGCGTCGATCCGGCCGTCGGTGTAATAGCGGTCGAGGCGGATCCAGTGCATTTCGCGGCCGCGCTTCACCTGCTCGCGGCCCACGATCGGGATGTTGTTCTCCGCCTGGCAGGCCACGACGCACGCATTGCAGCCGGTGCAGGTGTTGAGGTCGATGGACATGCCCCACTGGTGGATGCCGTCGAATCCGGGCGTCTGGTAAAGGGAGTTGCCGCGCGGGATGGCGGTGGATTTTTCGGCCAGGGACAGGCCCTGGTCCTTGCCGTAGTTGGCCGGGGCGTGGGAATCGATGGTGGCCTCGCGGACGAAGAGCGGATTTTCCTGAAACTCGCCGAGGTTGGCCTCGCGCACGATGTCGCGGCCCTCCATCGACCAGTGCTCCTGCGTGGTTGCCACCGTCTGGCGGAGGCCGGTGTTGATGATTTTCCCGGTGGCAAAATGCGGGGCGGAGGAGCTGCGGACGGCGTAGGCGCTGAAGCCGGAGCCGTTGCCGACATGGCCGGCCTGCGTGCGGCCGTAGCCGAGGGGCAGGACGATGGTGTAATCCGCCAGGCCGGGCTGGATGTGCATCGGCCCGCGGAGGGTGCGGCCGTTGACGGTCACCTCGCCGAGAAAGGCCTGCTCCTTGTAATGGTAGATTTCGGCCAGCTCGACGCGGGAGACCTGTAGTTTCGCCCCCTGGGGATAGATGCCGAGGTGCTTGGCCAGCTTGGGGCTGACGAGGATGACGTTGTCCCAGGCGAGTTTGGTGATCGGGTCCGGGACTTCCTGCATCCAGCCGTTGTTGGCAAAGCGGCCGTCGTCCATCTTGTGGTCGGTGACGAAGCGCACCTCGACGATGTCCGCGGTGAGCGTCACCGGGGCCGGCAGGGAGGCGTGCAGCAGGCGGCCGGCACTCGTCAGGTTGAGAGCGACCGGGACAACCGGGTAGGCGGAGCCTTCGAGCAAACCGTCGTGGAGGAATTTCTCAAAGGCTTTGGCGGACCCGCCGGTGAGCGGCGCCAGGGTGGCAACCACCTGGGCGTAGGCATCGGGGTTGGCCTCGCCGGCCAGGCGGGCAAGCAGCTCCACCTCCATCAGGCCGCCGAAGAGAGGGAGAATCATCGGCTGCACCGGCACGATGGTACCGTCGAGCGTGCGGGCATCGCCCCAGGACTCGAGATAGTGGGTGGCGGCGAGGTGCGTGCCGGCCAGGGCGGCGGTCTCGTCGGCGTACAGGCCGTAGCGGATGACCTCGGGCACGGCCCGCAACAGCGAAGGGAAATCGAGGTCGGCGGGGGCGTTGTAGGCGGGGTTGCCGTTCAGCACCACCAGGGTCTGGACGGCCCCGGCCTTGATGGAGGCGGCCAGGGTGGAGAGCTTGACGGCCGCGCTCTCGGGCACGGCCACGAAGTCCACCGTGCGCCCGAGGTTGCCCAATCGGGAGTTGATGGCGTTGACGAGGATGTGGACGGCGGGGGGCTGATGCGCCCCGGCCACCACCAGGCATTCCCCGGGATGCGCGGCAAGATCCTTGGCACACTCCTCCAGCCATTGCGTGCCGGCCGGCTGGCCCTGCACCAAGGAGGAGAAGATGCTGGTTTTGAGGATCAGGCTGGCGAGGGTGGCCGCGGCGGAGAGGATCTGGCTGCTGGCGAGGCGCAG
>CAISJA010000377.1 GCA_903885525.1 uncultured Opitutaceae bacterium | reverse complement strand
CTTCAATAATCCAGTCGGCGGTTTTGACGACTTCGAGATTGTGTTCGATCACGACCATCGTGTTGCCCTGATCGACCAACTCGTGCAGCACGTCGAGCAATTGCGCGACGTCGTGGAAATGCAGGCCGGTGGTCGGCTCGTCGAGAATGTAGAGCGTGCGGCCCTGTTCGCGCTTGCTCAGTTCGAGCGAGAGCTTGAGCCGTTGCGCCTCGCCTCCGCTCAGCGTGGTGGCGGACTGCCCGAGCTGCAGGTAGCCAAGGCCGACCGCCTCCAGCGTGGCCAGCTTTTCCGTGATGCGTGGGATGGCGCGGAACAGCTCCATCGCCTCCCGTACCGTCAGGGCCAGCACCTCGGCGATGTTTTTGCCGTGGTAGCGGACCTCCAGCGTCTCTCGGTTGAAGCGCCGTCCGTCGCAGCTCGGGCATGGGGCGTAGGCGTCGGCCATGAACTGCATGTCGAGTTTTATCTGGCCGTCGCCCTGGCAGCGTTCGCACCGGCCGCCGCGGATGTTGAAGCTGAAGCGGCTGGCCTTGTAGCCGCGCACCTTGGCCAGCGGCACCTGGGCGAAGAGGTCGCGAAGCAGGTCCAGCAAACCGACGTAGGTGGCGGGGTTGGAGCGCGGGCTGCGGCCGATCGGCTCCTGATCGACCTGCACGGTCTTCTCGAAATGCTCCAGCCCGGTCAGGCCGCGGTGCCGGCCGGGAATGGCCTTGGCCCCGTTCAGCTTCCGGGCCGCCGCCAGGGCCAGCACATCGTTCACCAGCGAACTCTTGCCGGAACCGGACACGCCGGTCACGCACGTCAGCAGGCCGACGGGAAAAGCCGCCTCCACGGATTGCAGGTTGTGTTCGGCGGCTCCCTTGACGGTCAGCCAGCGGCCGTCCGCCGCCAGAGTCTTGGCGTCCTTCATCACGCCCATTCGGCCGGCCAGGTAAGGCCCGGTGCGCGACTGCGAGGCGGTCAGGCGGGCGCAGGCGGCGGGGGTGCCCTGAAAAAGAATCTGCCCGCCCTCGCGTCCGGCCCCCGGGCCGAGTTCGATCAGTTCATCGGCAAGCCGCATCGTATCCTCATCGTGTTCCACCACCACCACGGTGTTGCCCCGGTCGCGCAGATCGCAGAGCGTGGCGAGCAGCTTCTGGTTGTCGCGCGGATGCAGCCCGATGCTCGGTTCATCGAGTACATAGATGACCCCGACCAGGCCCATGCCCAGCTGCGTGGCGAGCCGCACCCGTTGCGCCTCCCCCCCGCTCAGGGTGCCATATTCCCGGTCGAGCGTCAGGTAGCCCAGCCCGGTCTCGGTCAGAAAATGCAGGCGCTGTTCGACGCCATCGAGTACCTCGCGGATGGCGTCCGTAGCGGGCAGCCCGCCCTGCAGGTCGCGGAGAAAACGGAGCGCGGTCGCGGCATCCTGCGCGTGGAACTCCGCATAGCCCAGCCCGCCCAGCCGCACGGCCGCGCTCCGTGCGTTCAGCCGGGTGCCGTGGCAGGTCGCGCACTCCCCGCTCACCATGAAGGCCGTCAACCGGGCGCGAAACCCCTCGCTGTCCGTCTGCCGGTAGCTTTCCATCAGGTCGGCCACCACGCCGGCAAACGGCAGCGGCTTGGCTTCGCGCATGCGCCGGAGCTTGAAACTGAAGAGCCTCCCGCCGGTGCCGTGCAGGATGGCCGTGCGCGTGTCGGCCGGCAGCTCCTGCCAGGGGACGTCGGGGTCAAACGGCAGCTGCTCAGCCAGCTGCTTCAACAGGGCATTGTGTTTGATGATGAGATTTTTCCCGCCGATCCGCCACGGCTTCAACGCTCCTTCGCGCACCGATTTTTCCGGATCGGGAATGAGCAGCTCATCGCTGAAAGTCATCCGCCGCCCCAGCCCGCCGCAGTCGGGACAGGCCCCCTCGCGGTGGTTGAAGGAAAATTGCTGCGGCACGAGCGGAGTGAAGACGTCGCCGCAGATCGGGCAGGACAGGTTCTGACTCAGCGCGATCTCGCGCCAGGGGGCGTCGGCCGTCCGCTGGACCAGGACCGTCGCCCGGTTCTGCCCCTCCCGAAAGGCCAGCTCCAGCGAGTCCGCCAGGCGGCTGCGCTGATCCGCCTGCAACACCAGGCGGTCGAGGACCAGCTCGACCGCCAGCTCAGCCGTCCCATTGGGCACCAGCCATGTGGTGGGCTCGTCCAGCGAGAGGATTTCGCCGCCGATGCGCACGCGCTGGAAACCCCGCTGCCGCAGCCGGGGCAACTCCTCTCGCAGGACGGACGGCTTGGCCCGCAGGCAGGGGGCCAGCAGGATCGCCCGCTCGCCGGGTGCGTCGCGGAAAAGCTGGTTGAGGCAGTCGTCGAGGGAGCGCTTCTCCACCAGGCCGCCATCGCGCGGGCAACGCTGCTCGCCGCCGAAGGCCCAGAGCAGCCGGGCGTAGTCAGCCACTTCCGTGACCGTCGCCACCGTGCTGCGCGGCGACCCCCCGCCGGTGCGCTGCTCGATCGCCAGCACCGGAGACAGGCCATGGATGAAATCGACCTCAGGCCGCTTCAATTGCTCCAGAATCTGGCGCGCCTGCGCCGACAGGCTCTCCATGTATTTCCGGTATCCCTCCGCATAGAGGGTGTCAAAAGCCAGGGAGGATTTGCCCGAACCGCTCGGCCCCGTGACCACCACCAACCGGCCGCGCGGAATCCGCACCTCAAGATTCTGGAGGTTGTGCTCCCGGGCACCCTTGATGTGAATATGCGAGGCGGCATCCATCGCGGACAGCGTTGGGCATTTTCCGCGGGCGTCAAAACGCTAATGGCGAAAACCCAAGCTCTTCCGATTAATTCTTGAACTTGAGTTTAAATGTTTGCTTCATGCTGCCCAATCCCCCCGCCGCAGCCGGCGGCTCACCCCAGTCCATTGCACCCAACCTCCTTCCCGGGGTTTCTCCCTGACACTGCCATGAACCCAAGCCTACACCGCGCCTCCAGCCTTCGCTGGCAGACTTACGCCGTCCTCATCGTCGCTCTCTCCACCGGGCCCTTCCTGCCGGCTCTGGTGTTCCAGTCCGGCGACCTCAAGGGCAGCTTCGACACCACGATTTCTATCGGCGGGCTCTACCGGCTCCAGAATCCCAGCGCCGACCTGGTCGGCACGGCAAACGGCGGCACGGCAGCCTCGATCAATGGCGACGATGGCGACCTCAACTACAAGAAGGG
>CAISJA010000376.1 GCA_903885525.1 uncultured Opitutaceae bacterium | reverse complement strand
CGTCATTGTGTTCCAGTTCATCCCATCCTCTCTTGGCACTCCGCGCGGCAATTAGCCAGAAAAATCGGTAAACCGTTGTCGCTTCCTGCAACAGGCTTTCAGCAGTAAGGAGCCCTGGTCGGCAACCCGTGCGGCGCGAACCAGATTGACGGGAAGTGCCAACCTCGCATAAGGGAGAAGTTGGAGCCCGCCTCCGGCTCAACCCTGCCCCCGCCTATCTTACCTCTCCCTCATGCGCCTTCTCACCCTCATCACCCTTGCCACCCTGGCCGCCGCCACCACCCTGGCCGCCGCCACCACCCTGGCCGCCGCCACCGCGCCGGAAATCCTCACGCCCGCACCAGCACCCACGCCCCGCGTGAACGGCCCGACGGTCTTCGGCGTCCGCCCCGGCTCCCCCTTTCTCTACACCATTCCGGCCACCGGTCAACGTCCACTCAGCTTTGCCGCAGACGGACTGCCGACCGGCCTGGCGCTCGACCCCGCCACCGGCCAGATCACCGGCCGGCTGGCCGCCGCCGGCACCTACCCCGTCGTGCTGCGCGCCCACAACGCCCTCGGTACCGCTGAAAAAAAATTCCGCATCATCTGCGGGGACAAAATCGCCCTCACTCCGCCGCTCGGCTGGAACAGTTGGAACGTCTGGGCCGAGCATGTGGACCAGGACAAAGTCATGCGCGCTGCCCGCCTCCTCGTCTCTTCCGGGCTGAGCAACCACGGTTGGAGCTACGTCAACATCGACGACACCTGGCAGGGCGTCCGCGGCGGCCCGCACCAGGCCATCCAGGGCAATGAAAAATTTTCCGAGCTGAAGCGACTCTGCGACGACATCCATGCCCTCGGGCTGAGGGCGGGCATCTATTCGACTCCCTGGATCACGTCCTATGCCGGGTATTGCGGTGGCACGGCCGATGACGCCGACGGCAAGTGGACCGCGCGCAAGGACTATCAGAGCAACTGGCGCCTCGGCACCCGTTCCTTCGCCACCAACGACGCCGCCCAGTGGGCGGAATGGGGCTTTGACTACCTCAAGTACGACTGGAATCCCAACGACCTCGAGCATACCCGGGAGATGTCCGCCGCGCTCCGGAGCACCGGCCGCGATATCGTGTTCAGTCTCTCCAACTCCGCCCCCTTCGTCCTCGCCGCCGAATTTGCCCGCCTCGCCAACGTCTGGCGGACGACCGGCGACATTTGGGACACCTGGGCCACCCCGGGCAGCTACCAGCATGGCGTGAGCGAGATCGGCTTCAACCAGGACCCGTGGACCCCTTACGGCGCGCCTGGCCATTGGAACGACCCCGATATGTTGGTAGTCGGCTGGGTCGGCTGGGGATCGGCGCAGCATCCCACCCAGCTCACCCCGGACGAGCAGTACACCCACCTTTCCCTCTGGTCCCTCCTCGCCGCCCCGCTGCTCATCGGGTGCGACTTGGAGCGTCTCGACGCCTTTACCCTGAATCTGCTCAGCAACGACGAGGTGCTGGCCGTCGATCAGGATGCGCTTGGCCAACCCGCCCGGCGCGTCGCCACCCTCGGACCAGTCGATGTCTATAGCCGGCCCCTGGAAGATGGCTCCACCGCCGTCGGTCTCTTCAACCGCGGCGATACCCCGCAAACCCTGTCCTTCCGGCTCGACCGGATCGGTCTCGGCGGCCCCCGCCGCATCCGCGACCTCTGGCGGCAGAAGGATGGCGGCGAGGTGAACAACGAACTGCCCGTCGTGATCGCCCCGCACGGCGTCATGCTCTACCGCGTGATCCCGCCGCCAGCCCGGTCTTGAGCGGGTTTTGTGTCGGCCGGGGGGCTTCAGCTCTCCTCCGCGCCGCGGTGTCGCCCCGTAAGCCTGCGGCGGCCCGCGCTCGCGGGTGCCGGTGGCTCGCCCGGCCGAATTTCGGCCCGGGCATGGTTGCACTTGGCTGCATCGGCCAACCCGCTCCGCCGGGCGGGCCTCAGTGCTTCACGCGGGTGAAGTACCAGAACATCGCGCCGAAAAAGGCGAGCTGCAGGAGGAAGAAACCGGCGAGGAGCGGGATCATCAGCGAGCGGCGCCTCCAGGCCTGGTTGGCTTGCAGCCGCTCGTGCCGGCCCGTGAGCTTGACCAGGCTGTAGTCGTTCAGCTCGGCCTTCATGTCGCCGGCGTTGTCGTAGCGATCCTCCGGCCGGCGCGCAAGCGCATGCAGCGTGATCTCCTCGATCGCCTCGGAGAGCTGGGGATTCTGTTTCCGGGGGGCGACAGGGTCGCCGGTGGTCCGGAGATTCATCGTCACATAGGGGCTTTCGCCCTCGAACGGGACCTTGCCGGTAAGCATTTCGTAGAGGATGGCACCCAGGCTGTAGATATCGGTGCGGTGGTCGCCGCGCCGGCCGTTGACCTGCTCCGGAGCCATGTAGTCCGGCGTGCCCATCATGGGAGAGAAGCCGGCAAAAGTGAGGCGCCGCATCCGCGCGGCCTTGGCGATGCCGAAATCGATGATGCGGATCGAATGATCGTTGCAGATCATGATATTCTGCGGCTTCAGGTCGCGGTGCACCACGCTGCGCTCGTGCATGTAGGCCAGCGCGGCACAGATCCGGCTGCAAATCTTCACCGCCTCGGCCTCGGGCAGCGGTTTGGTCTCCTGCATGACCTTATCGAGGGTCTTGCCCTCAAGGTATTCCATCGCCAAGTACGGCCGGCTCTTTTTCTCCGACGGCACCGGATGTATCTTCAGGATGAAGGGATGGGCCAGCTGCTGGCCGATCTCCTCCTCGCGCTGGAAACGCGTGAAGGTGGCGACGTCGCTCTCAAACTGCATGTGCGGAATCTTGATCGCCACCTGCTCCCCCGACTCGGCGTCGCGCGCCCTGAAGATGGAGGCCATCCCGCTTTTGCTGATGAGCTCGCTGATTTCAAACCTGTTATCTAAAACATGCCCGGGCTCCAGTTCCTCGCTCATGCTGGTAGGGGCTTCCCGGCGGTAAACCGGCACGCCCTGGCGGTACGCGATGGGATCGAGTTCCTGAACCTTGATGACCTGGACTGAGAGATTATCGTCAAGCTGGCGTTTTTCTGCGAGCGAAACGAGGTAGCGGCAAGACTCTTCTGGCGTGAGGTGGGTCACCACATCGCGGATCTCCTCGGCCGTGACAAAACCGTAAAGACCGTCAGAGCAAAGAACAACAATGTCCCCACGGGTCAAGGCCGTGCGGCTGATGTCATATCTGGCCACCGGCTCGGCCCCGACGCTGCGCGTCAGCTGCGAGCGGCGGGGATCAGTCATCGCCTGGTGCTCATGGGCCAGGCGGAGCTTGACCGAGGGGGCGACATAACAGTGGTCGGACGTGAGCTGCTTGATGACGCCTTGGCGGACGAGGTAGGCGCGGGAGTCGCCCACATGAGCCACATGCAGGACGTCCTGCTGGATGAACGAAACCACCAGCGTGGTCGACATGCGTCCGGGCGTGGGGGGGGAGAGGTTGGCGTCGTAGATCGCCTTGCAGGCGCCTTCAAAGATGTGGCGGAGGAGAGTGGGAGCCGGGACATCCTCGGCCGTCCGCTCCAGAATCTCGAGTGTTGTCTGGACGGCGAGCTGGCTGGCCACCTCGCCCCGGGCACCGCCTCCGACCCCGTCGGCCAGGATCCATGCCTGGCCGAAATTCTGCCCCCGCCGATCACCCTCCGGCGGCCACTTCGCGATCGAATCCTCGTTGATCTCGCGGACGGGGCCGGCGGTGGTGCGGGAGGCATGGAGGGTGAGCATGGTCGGGAGGCGGGCGCGGGGCCGCGACAGGTGCTTTCGCCGCGTGTTCGCCAGTTTGCCCGCACTCCGGAAAGAGTGCGGGCAAGTGGCTTTGGGGTTGCTTGGTGTCAGCAGAACATGACGGGAGGCTTGGTCGGCCGGGCCGGGTCAGCTGGTTGCCGCCGCGGGAGCGGCGAGGATCGGCTTGCCCCCGGCCTTGCTGCGCCGGATGAAGTAGAACAGGCCCCAGAGGCCCCACAGTGCGGCGATCCCGAGGGCGATGAAGGGCTCCTTCCAGCTCATGCCGGCGACGGAGAACGGTCCGATGATATAGAAGAGCATGCAAGCGAGGTTGGCGAGGGCACCGAAGACCGGGACCACCACGTGCTTGAATCCGTTGAAGGTGTGGTGCTCGACGAAGGCCACGATCGCGATCACGTTCGTCAGCATGTAGAGCAGGAAGGTGCCGAAGTTGCTGGCGAGGGTCACGATCAACATGCTCTGCGGCAGCGCGGCCGCGGTGTCATGCTTGAAGAGTCCGAGGCTGTACCAGATGTTCTGGGGCAGGGTCTTCAGCGTGTCGTCGGAAACGGCGGCACCATTGCAGAAGTAGAAGGCGACGGCCACGATGCCGACCACAGCGGAGATGATGCCGAGGGTCCAGATCGCCCGGGAGGGCGTGAGGTTCTTCTCGTGCAGCATGCCGAAGTGGGCACCCATCTCCTCGTCCCGGCCCATCGCGTAGGTCACGCGGGCGCCGGTGCTGATGCAGGAGAGCGTGGTGCCAATGAGGGCGAGGAACACGGTGAACGCCTGCACAAGCATGTAGGCCTTGCCCGCCTCGGGGCTGCCAAAAAGCCAGGTGCCGGTGAGATACATCAGGTCCCCGATCGGGGCGGCGGAGCCGCCGGCGTTGGACATGGTGTACCCGCTGTTAAGCACATAGCCCGCCGCGAAGTACTGGATGAGGTAGCAAAAGGCGCCTTGGATGACGAGGGAGAGGATGATGGCGATCGGAATGTCGCGTTTCGCGTTGCGCGCCTCCTCGCCCATCGCGGAAACCGATTCAAAGCCCACCAAGATCAGAATCGCGATACAGGCCTGGATAAAGGCGTTGCCCAGGCCGTGCGGCGAGATGACCGACTTGGCCGTGCTGTGGAACTCGAAGGTGTCCGTGGGATTCTTCGGGTCCGCGCCCTTGTCGACCGCCGCCTCGGGAGCGTAGGTGAGCTTGAAGTCGCCCGTGTAAGTATAGTTGCCGTCCTTGTCCTTCACCGGGTTGTTATCCTTGTCCACCGCGATGACCTTGTTGATCGGCACGCCATCGGGATTCATGGTGTAGCCGACCGAGCCCTCGGGGTGGTTGAAACGGTAGCCCAGGGCGATGGCGGAGAAGATAAGGAGCGCGGTGATCTGGATCACGTTGATGGCCACGTTCACCGCAGTGGCACCGGCGATGCCGCGATACGCGATGTAGGACACCCCCAGGGCGAACACGATGCAGAAAAGGTACATGAACAGCGGGCTCGGGACCGCGCTGCTGAAGACCGCCGGAAAGACGACGCCGAGCACATAACCCGCGAGGATCGCCGTGACGCCCACCATCACGCCCGGATAAATCCAGTAGTAGAGATGGCTGGCCCAGCCGATGATGAACTTCGCGAGGCGGGCATACTTCGACGCCTTGGCTTTCCGCAGGAACGCCTGCTCGGCGAAGACATAGGAGGAGCCTGCGCCCGGATAAAGTTTGGACAGCTCGGCATAGGAGATCGCCGTCGCGAGGCAAAGCGCGAGCGCGATCACGATGCCGAACCACATGGCGGAACCCGCCATGGGCGCGCCGTAAAGGCATTGTTGTCCGAATGTCAGCCAGAGGAAGGCGCCGGGCGCAATCAGCGCCATCGCGTTCATCGTCAGCCCGGTCAAGCCCAGCGTGGGCTTCATCGTCGCTACTGTTTTGGTTTCAGCCATGGGTGTGTTGTGTTTGAGCAGGGTTAAGCAAGCAGGTCCGGGACACCCCTTGAGCACCACCCATGCCAGCGCATTAAAAAATAATAAACAGCACGGCCGGCCCGGCCTCCGCCCGGCAAAATTTCCAGGTGAAAGAAGCCTGTCGTCGGCGAGGGAGAATGTTCGATTGAAGCTAGAAGAGCATGAAGGCCGCAGCCATGACCAGGGTCGGGGGAATCGCCGCCAGGGCCAGGCCGAGGGGAGATACGCCATTGTTGAAGTAGCGCTGGAGGATGCTTTGCCCCGCCGGATTGGGCGCGTTGGCGATCACCGTCAGGCCTCCGCCCGTCACCGCCCCGGCCACCACGGCGTGCTTCAGCGCCTCGCTGAGATTGGGCACCAGGGTGGCGAGGTAGGTGATGGCCGCATTGTCATTAAAGGAAGTCAGGAAGGTGGACCACCAGAACAGGCTCTGCCGGTCCAGGCTGCCGAGGACCGGCTGCAACCACCAGCCCTGCAGGCCTCCATGGACCACCAGGCCCGCGAGAAAAAGTCCGACCATCAGGGGCGAACGCAGATCGAGCCGCTTGTGGTGGTGCGCGGTCGCCTGGGCAAAGGCCAGAAAGAGCAGGAAACCTCCGAGGAGCAGCGCAGTATAGTGCGACACCAGCACGGCAAAGGCGATGAACCCCAGCTGCACGACCATGATCCAGGGCGGAATGTAGGACCGGCCGCCCTGGGTCATGAAGCGTTCCTGGCTCATCCGGGCCTTTTCCATCGCCGTGAACTCCCGGTGAAAAACCGCATAGTAAAGCAAGGTCGCGGTGGT
>CAISJA010000375.1 GCA_903885525.1 uncultured Opitutaceae bacterium | reverse complement strand
GCTCGCCCGCGACCGCCTCGCCGCCACCGCCATCGGCCACGGCGTCGCGCTGCCGCATGCCCGCACCGCGCACGTCCGGAAAATCGTCGCGGCTATCGGACACAGCGAGCGCGGGCTGCCCGACGAGACCGGCCCGCGCCTCCGGCTGCTCTTCATTTTCGGCACGCCGCCCTCGGCGGCCGGCGACTACCTGCAACTCGTCAGCGCCCTGTGCCGGCTGCTCAAAGACCCCACCGACCGCGCCCTCCTGCTCGCCGCCCCCACCCCGGAGGCCTTCCACGCCACCCTCACCACCGTGGAAACCCGCCTCTTCGGCCCAGCAAAATGAAACGGCGCGGCCAGCAGACCGCGCCGTGAGCACAATCTTCAATAAAAGTTAATCCCGACCATATTCAGGATGTCGTGGCCCTTTCAATAGCCCTTGCGAAGGAGGCAACAAAAGCTGATAGGAGGCCATAGTTGCCACAATATGGGCCTGATCAGTTAACTTATTCAGGACTTGAGTAACTAACGCCTCAATCAGACCCGATTGGCCGTTATTGATGGCCTGAGCCTTACCTATCCAAAGAGTAGTGCCAGTTCTGCAATCCACCAGTTTTCCCATGATCGTAACCACTGTATTGCTGGCAAAGACCTGATATTTAGATCCATACTGTTTTACAGTCAGGTAGAGAACCGCATCAGCTCCAAAGACATCGTGGAGCTTGCTAAGTGGCGCCTGATGCATGTCTCCAGGCACGGTTAGTCCATTTTCTTTGAGATATTGATCAACAATGGCCACGGGAAATACATAGTAACCAAGCTCTGCCAGTGGGCGCGTTGTGGTAGTCAGTACACTGTATGTGGCCCCGATTTCCGTGCTTTCGTTCAATGGCGGAAGCACCAAAATCGAGTGCGGCTTGCTTTTTCGAAACTCTGTATAGTCTTTTGGTTCCACCGTCGCACAGCCGGAAAACAATAATAGAAAGGAAACAGAAATACAAAGGAAACAGATTCTGATCATGATGCATCACCTTTTTTTATCTTATCAATGAAACGATTCATGAGCGCAGACGATTCAGGAAACAACGCTTTCTCTGCCTCAAATTCCTTCCGTGCCGCCTCGACATCTCCTTGGCCAAGGTAGAGAGAACCTAATTGGGCATGCAGCCCTGGATTGGGACTAAGGCCAGCCGCTGCCGCCTTTATAAGGTCCTCCTGTAGTGCAACTATCTGAGCCGTCGGAGTCATTTTACCGGGTGTAGAATAATTCGAATAGAGTCCGCTTTCGTAGTTTCCCCAATAATATATCGGATGCGCAGTCTGGCATCCTGACATAAAAATCGCAAGTATGGCAACGAACAGTGCTTTAATAGATGTACTCATTTGGTTGGTTTGACTTTGCCTGTATCGAATCCATCCGTAATTTTTTCCACCGCTTGGCGAATGGCCAAATCAAGGACTTTCCCGTTAAGCGTAGAGTCGTACCCAGCAGACGAGCCGAAACCCAATACTTCCCGGCTATCCAAAGCATACTCACCAGCGCCTTGGACAGACATAACTACTTCTGAAGTATGCACATCCACGAAATATAGGCTCACCTTGGCATATGCTACCTGGACTTTGCCTTGGCCAACTATTCCAAAAAGCTGCTGGTCGCCAATCTCTTTGCGGCCAAATTCTGTCACATCACCGGTAATGGCAAACTCTGCGCCCTTAATTTTCTGCTCCTGGCTAGCGTAATTCGCTTCGCGCTTTATCTCATCAAGGTTTTCCCGATCCAAAACCGAAAACCTGCCACTCTGTTGCAGGTGAGTGATAAGTATGGTTTTTGCCTGGCCTCCCAAATGGTCGATCCCGTCCGAAAAAATGCCACGCATATAAGCGGAACGATTGTCAAATTTCCCAACCGCAACCATCGCCTTAGGCCCATGGTAAATTTGATTTGCCGTCCGAACTTGGGGCGTCTCGATGGCTCGGTTAGTTTCCGTGGCGCAGCCGCTGAATATAAATGCGCCCAGCAGGGCGACGCTCGCGAGGAGAAGACGGGGGAGTTGCATAGTTGGAGTGTGGTGTGATTTCAGCAATCTCCGGCGGAAGCAAGCCAACGCCAGTGGCACTGGCAATCCATTATTTTCCGCCAGATTGGGAAGAGCGAGTCAAGGGCAAGCGACTGGCGTTCATCGGCTCCAGCTGGTCAATTGCCCCTGGTCAGCTCGGCGGCGAGGGGTTCGGCACCGTAGATTTGGCGCAGCGCCTCCAGGATGGCGCGCACGTCGACCGAGAGGGCGCGGCCGCGGCGGTCGCTGTAAACGTAGTTCCACACGAGCGTGTCGAGGTTGCCGTCGAAGACGAGGCCGACGAATTCCCCGGCGCGATTGACCGTCGGGCTGCCGGAATTGCCGCCGATGCAATAGCTGGTGGAGATGAAGTTGAAGGGCGTGGCCAGATTCAGCCGGGCGCGCGCCCCCGGCCAGCGGGCGGGCAGGTCAAAGGGCGGCTGCTGGTGGTGCTCCTCGGCGCGGGTGAAGATGCCGCCCAGGGTGGTGAACGCCGGCACCGGCCCGCCGCCGTCGGCGAAGCCGCGCACCGTGCCATACGAAAGGCGCAGCGTGAAGGTGGCGTCAGGCGCGGTGCGGTCGCCGTCCTTGGCATAACGCACCTTGGCGATGCGGGCATGGGCCTGCTCCTTCACCTCGCCCTGGGCCTCGACCGTCCGGCGCACGGCACGGGCGGGGGCATCCAGGGCGAGGGCCAGGGCGATCATGGGGTCGTCGGACTGCGCCAGCTCGGCCGCCGTCCGGGCATAGAGGGCGCGCCGCGCGGCCACGTCCCGCAGCTTCGTGCCGCGCACCAGGGCGGTGGCGCGCGCGTCCGGGGCCTGCCCGCCGAGGGCGGCCAGCACCACGGGATCGTTGGCGCCCAGCTCCTCCGCCAGGAGCGTGAGGGCGTGCGTCAACTTGAGAATCTCAAAATCGTCGTAAACCGGCTCGGCGGAAAAGAGGCCAAGCTCCAGCGTGGTCCGGGCGGAGTCGCGGTACTCGGGGAGCCGGTCGCCGTTGGGCTTCGCGCGTTCGGCGGCGGCGCGCACGAGCCGGCGGGCAAAACCAAAGAGCGTGGAGTTGAAGCCCTGCGTCTCCAGGAAGGTCTGGCGCACGGTCTGCGCGGCGATGGCCTGCTGGGCGGCGGCGATCCGGTCCCAGGCATCGGCGGCACCGAGGCCGGGCTGGTCGGCGGCGAACCGGCGGAGCGTCTCCTCCTCGGCGCGCTTTGCCGCGAGCAACGCGGGGTCGAGCAGGCCGGCCATGCGCCCGTCGTACACCTTGCGGCTGTTGGCGATGCTGCGCAGCTCGTGCTGGGCGCGGCGGGCGTTTTCCTCGGAGCGCAGGGCGTAGCCGGTCAGCAGCACCTCGCGGCTCTTCAGGAGGCGCAACGCCAGCGGCACCTGCACGTCGCGGGCAAACTCCAGCTCGGCCAGGGTGATCAGGCGCTGGGTGGAGCCGGGATGCCCGGCGAGAAAGACCAGGTCGCCCTCGGCCACGCCGGCAGGATTCCAGCGCAGAAAATGCGGGACCCGGGCCGGCGCGCCGTTCTCATAGGCGCGGACCAGGGCAAAATCGAGGTTGTAGCGGGGGTATTCGAAATTGTCGGGGTCGCCGCCAAAAAAGGCCGCCTGCTCCTCCGGGGCGAAGACCAGCCGCACGTCGGTGTAGCGTTTGTAGCGGTAGAGATGGTACTGCGCCCCCTGGTAGAGGGTCACGACATCGCTGCGCAGCCCGGTCCGCTCGAAGGACTCCTGCTCCAGGGCGGCCTTCACGGCGTTGCGGGCGGCACGCGCGGGCTCGGCCGCCAGGCCCGGGGCCACCGCCGCGTTGACGCGGTCGGTGACATTTTCGATCTCCCAGAGGACATTCAGCTCCAGGTCCACGCAGCGCCGCTCCTCGGCGCGGGTCCGCGCCAGGAAGCCGTCGCGCACAAAATCGTGCTCCTGCGTGCTGAGCTTGTAGATGGCGTCGTGGGCGACGTGGTGGTTGGTGATGATCAGCCCGTCGGCGGTGGCGAAGGAGCCCGACCCGCCGTTGTTGAAGCGGACCGCCGCTTTCTGCACGTGTTCGAACCAGGCCGGGCCCGGAGCAAAGCCGTAGCGCGACTTGAGCTCGGCCAGCGGGGGCTGGTTCGGCAGCCACATGCCATCATCGGCGCGCAGGATCGGCAGGACGAAAACCGCCAGGAGGCCGGCGGCGGAAAAACAACGGGGGAGTTTCATGGGCGGCGGGGAAAGGGGGCACTCACTCCGATCAGCCGCAGCGGATCAACGGCAAAGCGCCGGGCCGCACAGTCACAAGGGCGGCGGAGGGCGGTTATTAGCGCCCGGCCGCTCCCCCCTCCCGGCGGGCGCAGCCGGGCGGGCACTCACCGCTTGCCACCGGATACATCCTGGCAAACCTGTGCCCATGCGCCTTCCTTTCGCCCGCCGCTCCCTGGTCCTCTCCGCGTTTTTTTCCCTGGCGGCGGCGGCGGCTCAGCTTCCCGCCGCCGCCCCGCCGCCCGAAGTGCCGCTCCACCCTGCCCCCGCGACCGGTGCCATCGCCCCCGCCCCCAGCCCGGATGAACTGATGCTCCAGCGCCTCTACGGAGCCGCCCTGGTGGACGATCCCTCCTACGCCCAGCTGCGGGAACTGTGCGAAAAATTCCCCGGCCGGCTCGCCGGCTCCGCCAAGCTCAACGCCGCGGCGGAATGGGCCCGCGCCCTTCTCGCCCGCCAGGGTGCCGACCGCACGGAGTTGCAGCCGGTGATGGTCCCGCATTGGGAGCGCGGCCCGCAGGAATCCGTCCGCCTGGCGCCCGCCGCGCCCAGCGGCCGGGCCGAGGCTTTCACCGCCCTCGCCCTTGGCGGCTCTGTTCCCACCGCCCCCGACGGCCTGACCGCCGCCGTCGTCGAGCTGCACTCCCTGGACGAGCTCAAGACCGCGGACGTGCAGGGCAAGATCGTCTTCTTCAACCGGCCGATGAACCCGGCCTACGCCAGCACCGGCAAGGCCTACGGCGAAGCGGGCGATGCCCGTAACCGCGGCCCCGCCGAAGCCGCCCGGCACGGCGCCGTCGGCGTGCTCACCCGCTCGCTCACCCTCGCCCACGACGACATCCCCCACACCGGGGCCACCACCTACCTGCCGGATGTGCCGCGCCTCCCGGCCGCCGCCCTCAGCACGGTCGCGGCCGACCGCCTCAGCACCCTGCTCCGGGCCGATCCCTCGCTCCGCGTCACCCTCACGATCCATTCCACCTGGTTCGAGGATTCCCCCTCGTTCAACGTCCTCGGCGAGCTCCTGGGCTCCGAGCACCCCAAGCAGATCATCGCCATCGGCGGCCACCTCGATTCCTGGGATATTGCCCCCGGGGCCCACGACGACGGCGCCGGCTGCCTCGAATCGATCGACGTCCTCCGCCTCCTCAAGGCCACCGGCTACGTGCCGAAGCACACCATCCGCTGCGTGCTCTTCGCCAACGAGGAAAACGGCCTGCGCGGCGCGGCCGAATACGCCCGGATCGTCGGCGACAAGAAGGAAGTCCACCTCCTCGCCCTGGAGACCGACAACGGCGGCTTCGCCCCGCGCGGCTTCAACCTCGGCAATCCGGCCGGCGACGCCCACCTCCGCGCCCAGCGGTGGAAGGCGCTGTTCGAGCCCTACGGCATCTTCGACTTCCACTTTGGCAGCGGCGGCGCCGATGTCAGCCCGCTCCTCCGCTACGGCTACACCGTGGCCGGGTTGACGCCCGACTCCCAGAAATACTTCGACTACCACCACACCGCCATCGACAGCATCGACAAAGTGCACCCGCGCGAGCTGCAGCTCGGTGCCGCCGCCATGGCCGCCCTCGTCTACCTCGTCGACCAGCACGGGCTGTAACACCCGGCTCCGTCCGCCGGGGGGACGCCCGGGCGCGCCGCCGCCCCCGCCGCCGCCGCCCCGAACCCCGCTTGGCTTGCGCCCGCCTGCCGCCCGCGCCGGGACGCGCGGATCCGGTCCGATCCGGACCCGTTCCGCCCCGCTGCGCCTCCGCTACCGGCCGGCCCATCCGTGGGTTTGCCGCCCTCCCGCCTGCTGCAACCTTGCACGGCGGGCCAAGTCGTGTTGAGTGGCGGTCTCCCCCTGTGAAAGCCAGCCCAAGCCTCGATCTCCGCCAATTTTTCAAAGTCACGACGCGCGAGCGGTCGGACTGGATCACGCCTGTCTGTCTGGTGGGGCTGGCCACCTTCGGGGTCTTCTTTATCTACAGCGCCCAGCTCGCCAGCGGCCGCGCGCAATGGACGCAGCAAATCGTCTGGCTGGGCCTGGCGGCCGCCCTCTACACCGCCGTCTCCCTGCTCGACTACCGGCTGTGGCTGCGCTGGGCCCACTGGGTGTACCTCGCCAGCCTCATTCTGCTGCTGCTCGTCCTCATCCCCGGCATCGGCGTCGCCCGTATGGGGGCGCGGCGCTGGATCGATTTCGGGCCGGCCTCCTTCCAGCCCTCGGAAAGCGCCAAGCTGGCCGTGCTCATCATCACCGCCTCCATCCTGACCGGGGCCAAGATGGGCGGCGTGCGCGAGTCGCTCGCCACTCTCATCAAATTGGCACTTGCTGCGGGTTTGCCCATGCTGTTCATCATCTTGGAACCCGACCTCGGCACGGCCCTGGTCATTGCCCCCATGGTGTTTGCGATGCTCTTCGTTTCCAACCTGTCGCTGCGTTTTTTCGCCGCGGCCGTGGGGGTGTTTGCCCTGCTCGTCGGGATCGTCGCCCTCGACACCTGGCAGTATGACAAGTTTCTGGAGGAGAATAATTTGTCACCGACGAACGACAAGGGCGCCTACGAGGCGCATTCGTTCCTGCCCCTCCACGATTACCAGCGCAACCGCATCCTCGCCTTCGTCGCCCCCGACAAGATCGACCCCATGGGCATCGGCTGGAACCAGCGCCAGTCGCTCATCTCCGTCGGCTCCGGCGGCTTCGCCGGCAAGGGCTGGACCGAGGGCACGCAGGCCAAGCTCGGGTACCTGCCGCGCGCCATCGCGCACAACGACTTCATCTTCTCCGTCATCGCGGAGGAGAAGGGATTTTTGGGAAGCATCACCGTCATCGGACTGTTTGGCGTGGTGTTGTGGAACGGAATACGGATCGCCGGGCTCGCCCGCGACCG
>CAISJA010000374.1 GCA_903885525.1 uncultured Opitutaceae bacterium | reverse complement strand
GCCCGCGGCTGCATGAGGTAGCCGCGGACGGTGGTGCGCCCGCGCGGCATGCCGAGCTTGATCGCGTAGTCTCGCGCCGTCGCCGTGCGGGACACGTAGAGATCGGCAGTGGGCTCGACCCAGTTGATGCTGTAGCCGAAGCCGCCGGAAAACTCCCCGCAGTAGGTGGCGCACCGGACGTGGCCGGCACCAAGGATCTCGCGGGCCAGTTGGAAATACCCGCGATTGAGGCAGTCGTGGACGCTGAACACGAGATGCGGCCGGTAGTCCCGGAGCACCTGCTCGTAGTAGGCGCGCCCGAAGCTCACGGAGCGGCGGTTGAGCAGGCTGAGCAGCTCGACGAAGAGGTAGAAGCCCTTGTGCACCCAGGGCGACTTCGTCTGGATCCAATTGTAGAACCTCACCCCCAGGCTGAAGAATCCGGAGGATTTTTCCAGCATCTGCTCAATGCGCACATCGACGTCGTGCCGGTACAGCTCGAAGCACCACTCGGCGAAGGCCTGGGCGCGGATATCGTGGCCGGCGCCGGTGCTGGAGGTCAGGACGAGGATGCGGACGCGGGACATGCTCAGAGATCGAAGTATCGGGCAATGACGGCGCGGCGCACCCGGAGGGAGCCGAGCCGGGCGAGCAACGGGGCGAGGACCGCCTGGAAGAATCGTCCGGTGCGCACCGTGCCGCTGCGGCCGCGGAGCAGGGCGCGCCGAAGCGTGGCGGCCGCATGCGCCGGCCGCGGCCCCGCGGCCATCAGGCGCCCGAAGGCCGCCCAGGCCCGCTCCTGGCGGAGCCCGCCCGGTGCCGCGGGGCGGAGCACCGAACCCTCGAACTCGGTGCGGTAGTCCCCAGGGCGGAAATCGATGACGATCACCCCGCTGCCCTCGGTTTCCAGCATCAGGCTCTCGCTCAGGGCGGAGAGGCCGGACTTCACCATGTTGTAGGCGCTCTGGTAGGGCAGCGGAAACTCGGCGGCGAGCGAGGAGATGTTGACAAGGGCACCGCGGCCACGCCCAAGCTGCAACCGCAGGGCGGCATGGCTGAGCCGCGCGGTGCTGAGGAGCATGGTTTCAATCTGCCGCTGCCAGACCGCAAAATCTGTGTCGGCAAACGCCCCGAAAACCCCGTAGCCGGCATTGTTGATCACCACGTCGAAACCGCCGGCGGCGGCATCTGCCGCCAGCAACGTCCTCTCGGCCGCCGCCGCATCCCCGAGTTCGAGCACGACGGGATGAAAGCCCGGCCGGGGTGCCAGCCGGGCCGCCGCGCGGGCGGTGCCCCAAACCTCGACGCCGCCCGCCAGGAGCATTTCGGCAAAGGCCAGTCCGAGCCCCGTGCTCGCACCCGTGACGAAGGCCGTCCGGTAACGGGAGGAAAGCAAAGGTGCGCTCATGCGGCGGTCAGAGGGGGAATCTCAGCGGTCAGCCGAGGCTCTTGAACGCGAGGCAGACATTGGCCCCGCCGAACCCGCTGCTGTGGCTCAGCACGATGTTGGGCCGCTGCGGCAGCGTGGCGCGGATGATGTTCAACCCCTCGCAGGCGGGATCGAGGCGCGTGATGTGGGCGGAGCCGGGCATGAAACCCTCGTGGATCGCGAGGGCGCAAAAACCGGCCTCCATCGCTCCGGCCAGGGAAAGACCATGTCCGGTGAGCGCCTTGGTGCTGCTGATCGCCGGCCGCGGCGCCGGGGCGGAACCGAAGATGGCCTTGATGGCCCGCACCTCAGAAAGGTCGCCGATCGGCGTGGACGTGGCGTGGGCGTTGACGTAATCGACCTGATCCGCCGCG
>CAISJA010000373.1 GCA_903885525.1 uncultured Opitutaceae bacterium | reverse complement strand
TGAGCTGGGGTAATCATGGGGGTCTGCGCGAAAGCCCCAAGCGTTACCGCTCACGCAGACCGACTCCGACTTAAAACCCAGCCAAAGCGGACACGGGTTCTAGTTGGCGCCGACCTCGACGTATAGCCGGCGTTCTACACGTCCTGCATGATCTCCGCCTGATCCAGGCCTTGGTAGACCTGCATGGCCTGCTGGAATTTGGCTTTCGACTGCCAGACGGCATCAAACTGGTCCTGACCCGGATTTTCCGGGGCGCCCGAAGTTGCGGCTGCGACCGAGGCTTTCGGGGCGGAGCGCCCGACCGTGTTGAAACTCGGAATGCGGGATTGGG
Source organism: uncultured Opitutaceae bacterium (assembly GCA_903885525.1). Lineage (GTDB taxonomy): Bacteria > Verrucomicrobiota > Verrucomicrobiia > Opitutales > Opitutaceae > Didemnitutus. The sequence continues at coordinate 12,490 of CAISJA010000373.1, read as the reverse complement.
GTAGGCCTGAGATCACGTTGCTGGGGTTTCTTGGGGTGTTGTTACAATAATATGGCAATTAGCCCCGTCAAGCCCGCAAACAAAAAAGCCACCGCGAGTCCCGCTGCGGCTGGAATCAGCGGTACTCCCCCGGCAGGCCGAGGTAGTCGAGCAGCCAGACTTCCTTCCAGACCCGAAAACGGCCCTCGGCGGTTATTTTTCCATGTTCCTCCCGTTCCGCCTGGGGCAGGAGAAACCCCATCTGGGTGTTCAAATGCTCCATGAGCTGCTGGTAGTGGTTCAAGTCCTGTAGCGGCTCACATTCCCACGGGACCACGCTTTCCCCCGCCCGGGCCAGCCGCCGTTCATGTTCCTGCACCAGCCGGGGCAGCGTCCGGAGCCAGGGGTTGCGTTCCACCAGCCAGTTTTCCGGGTAGAAACCGCCGAACGGAAGGAAGAAGTTGTCGGTCACATACCGCCGGCCGGTCCGGGTCTCCGTCGCTAGGCTGAGGCAGACGGTGATGGCGCCGGTGTCCTGCGGCAGGAAGGAGACTTGGAGCCTGGCGGTGCGATCCGCGCTTTGGTAGACGGAAACCCGCAGCCAGATGCCGCCGACGATCTCGGCCTTGAGGGCCTGGACCGCGGCATACCGGTGATCGCGGAGCCAGCTGCGGAGCTTGAGCAGCCGCCGGTGGGTGGGCCATTCGTCGCCGGTGGTGTTGGCGATGAAGATGGGAAAAAGGGGAAGCGGACTGAGGCTGATGGCGGAGATCTTCAGCCAGTTCAGGCCGGATTCGAGGATGAACCACAACAGAAAGGCTGCCGCCGCCACGACCCAGTAGGGGCGGTCGATCCAGCCGAAGCGTTCGCTGGATTCTGCCGCAAAGAGCGCGACGAGCACCCAGCGCAGCCAGCGGATCAGGATGGCGAGAAGCGGCGAGGCGATCCGGAGATTGAGGTAGAACAGGAGCAGCAGCAGCGCCGCCGCCGGAGCGAGGACCAGCGTGAGGGTTTCCGGCATGGGGGCGTCCCGGACGGGTGGCGCGGGTCAGCTCAAGCGGACCGGCATGATGACGCAGACGAAGCTTTCGAGCGTCTTGAGCACGCCGGGGCTGACCTCGTCCTTCACCTCGAAAAATACCTCGTCCTTGGTCAGCGCCTTGAGCGGATCGAGCACGAACTGGGGGTTGAAGGCGACCTGGAGCTCGGGACCGCTGTAGGAAATGGCCATGGCCTCGTGCGACTCGCCGAAATCCGGCGAAGCTGCGGTGACTTCGAGCAGGTTGGCGCTGAGTTTCACCTTCACGGAATTGGATTTTTCGGAGGTGACCAGCGCCGCGCGGTGCACGCACTGGTAGAAAAGCTCGCGCTCGAGTTTGATGCGCTGGTGGGTCTCCTTCGGGATCACCTGATGGTAGTTCGGGTAGTTTCCCTCCACCACCTTGGAGAAAAGGTAGATGCTGTCGGAGAGGCCGCTGTTGGTGTCCTTGTTGGTGTCGATCTGGAAGGCGGCGCGGCGTTCGTTGAAGGAGATGGTGAGCTTGTCGCCCTTGCCGAGGAGGCGGAGGATCTCGCCCACGGTCTTGGCGGGCAGAATGATCGCCCCGGCGCTGGCCGCCGGGACTTCCAGTTCCTTGGAGACCAAGGCCAGCCGCCGGCCGTCGGTGGCGACGAGGGCGAGCTTGCCATCCTTGAAGTTGAAGTAGACGCCGTTGAGGATGTAGCGCGTCTCATCGGTCGATTGCGCGTATTGCACGTTGCTGAGCATCGTGGCCAGTTCGCCCTGCTCGAGCGTGAAGGTCTTGTCCTCGCTGGTATCGGGCAGCTTCGGGAATTCCTCGGCACCGATGCCCATGATCTTGAAATTGGAGCCGCCGGAGGCGATCTTCACCTGGTGGTTGGCGCTGGCCTCGAAGGAAACATCCAGGTTGGGCAGCTCGCGAACGATGGTGGCGAGGCGTTTGACCGGGAGGGTGACGCTGCCCGCCTCCTTGACCTCGGCCTTGATCTTGCAGCGGATGCCGAGGTCGAGATTGGTGGTGGAAAGGGCGATCTGGTCTTTTTCCGCCTCGATGAGGACGTTGCTCAGGATCGGCATGGCCGCCTTGGATCCCACGACGTTGAGGACCTGGGCAAGGCCGTTGCTGAAATGGTCACGGTTGATCTTGAATTTCATCGGGGCAGGAAGGGTTGTTCCCAGACAATGGATAGATGAGAGGTATTCAATAAGGAAGTATCCGTATTATTATGTCCGGCGAATATCGCGGCAACCGGGCCGGGCCCGAGTGGCGGGGGACGGAAAAAAGGCTGGGAGCAGTTTCCGAACAAGGGCGGATAACCCGGGGGTTGTTCCCAGGAAAAAGTTATTCGGAAGTTACCGGCGGGTTATCCTGCCGCATCTTCACAACCTTCCGGCGGAGAGCGCGCATCTGGGCATGCCGGACTCCGCGGCGGTAATAGGCGAAGAGCCCATAGGTGATGTAGGCCAAGAAGAGGAAAAAGAACGCCACCTCCTGCAGCTTGATGGCAACGCCGGCGACGATCAGGACCAGAATCAGCGTGCGGATGCGGGTTTTGGTCTCCCAGTTGATCTGCTTGAAGCTCGGGTAGCGAACCGTGCTGACCATGAGCACGGCCACCAGAACGAGCAGCACGGGCAGGGCGAGTGTGAGTTGCCGGAGATCGTGGGCGTTTTCCGCCAGGTTCAGCAGCAGCAGCACGAGCGAGGCCACGGTGCCGGCGGCGGCCGGGATGGGCAGGCCGACGAAATCCTTGTTGGATTCGGCCTCGGCGCGGTGGAGGAGGGGGTTGGTGATGACGTTGAAGCGGGCCAGGCGGACGGCGCCGCACAGCAGGTAGATGAAGGCGATGAACCAGCCCAGCTCCCGGAACCACGGGTATTCGCCGTGGGGGGCGAGGATGAGGAAGAACACCATCAAGGCCGGCGCCACGCCGAAGGAAACGACATCGGCCAGCGAATCGAACTCCGCGCCGAAGAGCGAGGTGCGGCCGCCGAGCCGGGCCAGCCGGCCATCCAGGGAATCAAACACGACCGCGGCCAGAATCAGCCAGACTGCCTGGGTGTAGAGATCCTTCGATGGAATCTGGGAATGCAACTGGGCGTATTCGCCGGCATCCGTGATCAGGCGGGCCTGGATGCAGCGGATGACCGCGCCGAAACCGCAGAGCAGATTGCCGGCCGTCATCAGGTTGGGCAGGAAATATATCCGGCTCGCCTGGGTGACGTTATAGGGGTTGTTGCGTTGTTCGAGGTCGGCCATGGCCGGGATGCGCAGGCGGGTTATTTGGTCAGGCTTTCAAGGTAGCGCCAGAACTTGCTGTGCTGCTCGAAAAGCTGTTGTTCGGACACGGGAAGCTTCAGGCGGAAAAGGGCATCCTCCAGCGACGCCTTGTGCAGGATGTAATGCGTGTGCAGCTTCTCGCCGTCGACCGTGAAGTAGAAACGAAAATCGCCGGAGCGCAGGCGGTAAAAATCCTGGCTATTGCGGCTGAATTTGCCCAACGGCTCGCGCGGGTGCGCGAGGTCGGAGGGCTTCACCAGGCTGATGGGCTCGATCGCCTCCATCTGGGCCAGCTTGTCGAGTCGGTTCAGCTCGCGCATGCTTTGGTCGGAAAAGGTGACTTGATACATGGAGGTGGAATAGGCGGAGAACCCGCCGGGCAAGGGTCTCTCAGCATCGGGGGGCTGTCAGCAACGATTATCCATCGGCGTGGAAGCGAGATGATCCGCCGGCACCCAGGCGCGAAGGTCCGACAGGCTGCCGGCCGGCCCGCCGCCGGCGGCTCAGCCGCCCGTCGGCAAACCGGGGAAATCCAGCGTGGCAAAATGATCCGTCAGCGTTTCGGCGCGGCGGATCACCCGCACGTCCGTGCCGCCCTGCCACAACAGCTCCGCCGAACGGAGCTTGCCATTGTAATTGAAGCCCATCGCGTGGCCATGCGCCCCGGTGTCGTGGATCACGACTAGGTCGCCGGGCTGCGGGTCGGCGATTTCGCGGTCGAGGGCAAACTTGTCGTTGTTTTCGCAGAGCGAGCCGGTGACGTCGTACACCTTGCGCGGGCCGCCCTCGCGGGCCGGCACGGTGATATGGTGGTAGGAGCCGTACATGCCCGGGCGCATGAGGTTGGCCATGCAGGCGTCGAGGCCGACGTAGTTCTTGTAGATCGCCTTTTTGTGCAGCACGCGGCTCACCAGGTAGCCGTACGGCCCGGTGACCATGCGGCCACACTCCATCACCAGGCGCAGCGGGGCGAGGCCGGCCGGCACGATGGTCTGTTCGTAGGCGGTCCGGATCCCCGCCCCCACGGCGGCCAGATCCACGGCGGTCTGTTCCGGCCGGTACGGGATGCCGATGCCTCCGCCCAGGTTCACGAATTCGATGCGCAGCCCGAGCCGGGCCTGCAATTCCACGACGAGATCGAAGAGCAGCCGGGCCGTCTCGACAAAGTACTGCGGGTTCAGCTCGTTCGAGGCCACCATGGTGTGCAGGCCGAAGCGGCGCACGCCCCGGTCGCGCGCCTGCCGGTAGCCCTCGAACAGCTGCTCGCGGGTGAGGCCGTACTTGGCCTCCTCCGGCTTGCCGATGATGGCGTTGCCTTCCTTCAGCGGGCCGGGATTGTAGCGGAAGCAAAGCACCCCGGGCAGGCGGCCGCCGAGCGCCTGCTGCAGAAAATCGAGGTGGCTGAGGTCGTCGAGATTGATGATCGCCCCCAGCGCGTGGGCCTGCCGGTACTCCTCGGCCGGGGTATCGTTGGAGGTGAAGACGATGTTTTCCCCCCGGATACCGGCGGCGGCGCAGAGTTGCAGCTCCGCCAGCGAGGAGCAGTCTCCGCCCATGCCCTCGTCGCGCAACAGATCCAGGATGTGCGGATTCGGCAGCGCCTTGACGGCATAGTAGTTCTGAAAGCCGCCGGGGACCCAGGCAAAGGCCTGGTAAAAAGCGCGGGCATTTTTCCGGATTCCCACCTCATCATACAGGTGAAACGGCGTCGGATGGCGCGCGGCGAGGGTCGCCAGCTGGTCCGGGGAAAAAGGCAGGTGGTGGTGGGTCATGGCGGAGGAGGGCACAGCTCACGCACCGCCCCGGCCATGTCAACAGGGCAGTCCCGCCGCCCCCGGGCCGGACCGGGATTATTCGCACCGGGCCCCCGGAGCCGGTGCCAGCATCATGCCGGCTAATCTCCGCGGGTGGAGATTAGTTGCCACTGCAACCAATCCGGACCAACGTGCGCCGATGCCGTCCACCGCGAGCAACGCTCTCCGCTCCTGGCACCGCTTGGCCGGTGCCTGCTGGCGGATCAGCGCCCGCCTGGAGGAGGACCTGGCGGCGGCCGGACTGCCGGCCCCCAGCTGGTACGGGGTGCTGCATGAACTGGCCGAGGCGCCGGACCGCCACCTGCGCATGTGCGAGCTGGCCGGGCGCACCCACTTGAGCCGCAGCGGACTGACCCGGCTGGCCGACCGGCTGGAAAAGGAGAAACTGATCGAGCGGCGCCAGTGCCCGCAGGACCGGCACGTGCTGCACGCCCAGCTCACGCCCTGCGGCATGGCGCTGGTGGAGAAGATGCGCCCGATCCATGCCGCCGGGGTTGCCGCCCATTTTGCCGCCGCGCTCAGCCCGCGCGAAATGCGGCAGCTGGCCAGTTTGACAGACAAGCTGCTGGCTGCCACGCCGCCGGATTGAACGCTCCCCGGCGGCCCGGGCCCGGACGACTGGCCCCGGCGCAGCGTCCGCCCGTTCAGGATGGCGCGGCCCGCCCCGGCTGCCGGCCCGGGAGGGAACCGCTGCCGGCCAGGCCCAGCGACAGCATGAGGACACTCGTGGCCGCAAACAGCGCCACGCAGGCCGGCCAGCCGCCCCAGCCCCAAAACCACGCGGGCAGCGCGGTGCCGACGCTGCCGCCGAGATAATAGCAGGTCACATACAGGCCAGCCGCCGCCGACCGCGCCCGCCCCGCCACCACGCCGGTCAGCACCGTGGCCGCACCCTGCATCACAAACAGCCCGGTGGAGTAAAACGCCAGCCCGGCGAGCACCGCCGGCAGGGAAGGCCGCAGGGTCAGTCCCAGCCCGGTCAGGCAGAAGCCGAACGAGAGCCATGCCGTCCGGCTGAAACCGTACCGGTCGAGAAATCGTCCCGAAAGCGGCGTGACGAGACAGCCGAACAGGTAGACGAAGAAGATGCTGCCGAGCCCGGCCGTACCGAGGCGGAACGGCGGCCGGGCGAGATAGAAATTGGCGTAGGTGAACACGCCCACCAGCGAGAAGAGCACCATGAACCCCAGGCCGCAGACGAGCAGCAGCCGGGGATTGCGCCCATGCGCCCAGGTCTGGGCGAGGGACTGGCGCAGCGGCTGGCCCGGCACGAAATGGGTCGACCGCGGCAGCCACGCCAGCACCGCCACCGCCCCGAACAGATTCAGGAGGCCCAGCACGACAAACGCCGCCGGCCAATCCCAGCGCGCCGCGATCATCCCGGTCAGGAACCGCCCCGCGAAGCCGCCGAAGACCGTCCCCGCCACATAGGCCGACATCACCGCCCCGGTCCGGCCGGCGAATTCCTCGTGGATGTAAGCCATGATGACCGCCAGCACGCCGGGCACGCACAAGCCCTGCAGCCCCCGCCAAAGGATCAACGTTTTAAGGCTGGTGGCGGTCGCGGCCAGGAACAGGGGCAGAGACAGGGCGAACAGTGCCGGCACAATGATGCGCTTCCGGCCGATGCTCTCCGCCAGCAGGCCGACCACCGGCGCCATGCCGGCCACCGCCAGCGTGACCACGCCCACCGTCAGGCTGACGGCGACCTCGGAGGCGTGGAACTGCCGCTGGAACAGGGGCAGCAACGGCTGCGTGCAGTAAAAACCCAGGAACGAGCAGCCGCCGGCAATCATGGTAGCCAGCACCGCCCGGGTGCCGGGCGGCTCCAAGCGCGCCGCCGCGCGGGGGAGTGGGGCGGCCATCATGGGCCGCCGCAGGGTTGGACGGGAGAATTCACGAAACGCACAGGAAAAAAGACCGTGGTGGCGGTGCCGGGAAGCGAAGGAGGCCCGGGGGGCCGGAGCGGCCGCGGTTTGTGCCGGTCCATCCGTGGCAAGAAAAGCCCCCCGCAGCAAGCCCGGGGCAGCGTTTACTCCGGTCCGGCCGCCGGCCGGGTGGCAAACTGCGTCCGGTAGAGCTGGCCATACAGCCGGCCGGTCTCCAGCAGCCCGGCATGGCACCCGCGCTCGACGATCCGCCCGTCCTGCAGCACGAGAATCAGGTCCGCATGCTGCACGGTCGAGAGCCGGTGCGCGATCACCAGCGAGGTGCGGCCACGCAGGGCGGAAGTGAAGGCGGCCTGGATGGCGCGCTCGGACTCGGAGTCGAGATGGGCCGTGGCCTCATCAAGGATCACCAAAGCCGGGGCCTTGAGCAGCAGCCGGGCGATGGCCACCCGCTGTTTCTCGCCGCCGGACAGCCGGTGCCCGCGGTCGCCGACGACGGTGTCGAGGCCCTGGGGCAGGGCGGCGACCACATGGGCAATCTGTGCGTCCTCCAGCGCCGCGGCCAGCTCGGCCTCCGTCGCGTCGGGCCGGGCGTACAGCAGGTTGGCTCGCAAGGTGTCGTGGAAAAGGTGGGCGTCCTGCATCACCATCCCGACCGTCTGCCGGACAGAGGCAAGCGTGGCTTCGCGCAGATCGGTGCCGTTGATGCGGATGGCACCGGCGCGCACGTCGTACAGCCGGGCGGCGAGCTGGGCGAGAGTGGTCTTGCCCGCCCCGGAAGGCCCGACGAGGGCGATCATCTGGCCCGGCTCGGCCGTGAAGCTGAGGTCGTGCAGGATCTGGCGCTCGGGATGCCGGCCGAGCACGGCGACCGATTCGAGCGAGGCCAGCGACACCTCCCGGGCCGTGGGATAGCGGAAATCCACCTGGTCAAACTCCAGCCGCACCGGTCCGGCCGGCAGCGCCCGCGCCCCGGGTGCCTCCGTCACCGAGGGCTGGAGGTCGAGCACCTCGAAGACGCGCTCGAAGGAGACCAGCGTGGTCATCACATCCACCTGCAGGTTGGAGAGGGCGGTGACCGGCCCATAGAGCCGGAGCAGGTAGGAAATCAGCGCCACCACGGTGCCGAGGTCGAGGGCGTGGTGCACCACCTGCACGCCGCCCCAGCCATAGACGACGGCGACCGCCAGCGAGGCGATCAGCCCCAGCCCGATGAACAGCAGCCGCGAATAGGTGGACACCGTCAGCCCGATGTCGCGGACGCGCCCGGCCTGGCGCACGAACAGGGCCTTTTCCTCTTCCGGCCGGCCGAAGATTTTGGCCACCATGGCACCGGCGACGTTGAAACGCTCCACCATCAGGTTGTTCATCTCCGCATTGCGGTCGTAGCTCTCGCGGGTGAGGCGGCGCAGATGCCGGCCGACCGCGCGGGCCGGCAGCAGGAAAAGAGGCACCAGCACCAGGGCGCAGAGAGTGAGTTTCCACGACAGCAGGAACATGGCCGCCAGCACGAGGAGGACGGTCACAAGGTTGCCAACCGCGGTGGAGAGGATGTCGGTGAAGGCATCGCGGACCCCGCCCACATCGCTGTTGAGCCGGCTCACGAGCGCGCCCGTGCGGGCGCGGGTGAAAAAGGCCAGCGACATGCCCTGCAGGTGCACAAAGACCCGGGTGCGCAGGTCGAGGACGAGCTCCAGGCCGACCCGCACCGCGATCTGCCGCTGCCAGAAGGTGAGGGCGGCATCGAGCACCGCCACGCCGGCGGCACCGAGCGCCAGGGTGACGATCAGGCGGGGGTCGTGGCCCAAAATGCCGCGGTTGATCAGCTGCCGGTACAGGAGGGGATTCACCACCCCGACGGCGGCATCGAGCACGACCAGCCCGAGGAAGAACGCCAGGATGCCGGCGGAGGAGCGCGCCAGTTGCAGCACGCGCGGGATCGTGCCCGGGGCGAGCGGGTGCTTGAGCACGGACTCGTCCTTATGCAGCGAATGGGCCCCGCGCCAGCCGTGGGCGTTCATGGGCGGGCGGAAGGACGGGCGGGAGAAGGAGCACGCAGCATAGGGCGGGCCCGAGCATGCGCCCCCGCGCCCCTGCGCCAACCACAATCCCGTACCCCGGCACCCGCCGCCCCGGAAGAGGGGGCGGCGGCCAAAAAGGCTTCAAGTCCGGCCGGTTTGCGCCGATCAGGACAGCCATGGAATTCTCCGGCCGCCGCATTGGCCAAATTCGGCCTGTCCGCCTCACCAAGGGGAAGGACCTTTTGGCCGAAAAGGAGGCGGAAGACCGGAGGCTGTATGGTTTGGCACCGGCTCACTGGGAGGCAAAACCGCGGTTGCCCCCGAACCGCAAAGGCGAGCCGCACAGCAACCGGAAGGCCTTGCAATATACCTTGGTGGTCGAATTGCTGCTTTTCGGACCGGTCCTCATGGGTGCCATCGCCGGCTATATCATCTACGGCATCCCGGAGGAGAGCACCCCCGCCCAGATGAAGGAACCGGTGCCGCACCACCACAGTTGGCTCCGCCACCGCCGCCACCACGAGACCCTCCCGCATGGCGGCCAGTAGCTGGTCGTCCGCGGAGAGCCGCCCACGGGATTGATCGTGACACCGCCGGCCGGCTCCCCAGATTCGTCGCCATGCGCCCCCGCCCGGTTTTCGCCCTGCCGCCGCCGCCCCGGTTGGGCGCGGAGCCGACCCTGGCCCGGGCGACCGGGACGCACCGCTTCACCTCGAAACGGTAGGCTGCCAGCATGAGTTCCACCGCCCTTGCCCGACCCGGCCGGCCGACCCTTCCGCAAGGAGGCGCCCACAGATGAACGAAACCCCTGCGCCGGCGGAGGCCAAGGAGGCCCCGGCCCGCATCCTGGTAACGGGGGCCACCGGGTACATCGGCGGGCGCCTGGTGCCGCGCCTGCTGGCCCGGGGACGGCAGGTGCGCTGCGTGGCCCGGGATCCGCACCGGCTGGCAGGCTACCCTTGGCCCGGGGTGGAAATCGTGGCGGGCGACCTCGAGGACCCGGCCACCGCCGCGCGGGTGCTCGCGGGCATCGGGACCGCCTACTACCTGGTCCACTCGATGGCGGCGGGCCTGGCTTTTCGGGAACGCGACCACCTCATGGCCACGCGGTTCGGAGCGGCGGCGGCGCAGGCGGGCGTGCGGCGCATCATCTACCTCGGCGGGCTGGGCGATCCGGAAAAGGTGCACAGCAAGCACCTCGTCTCCCGTCAGGAAGTGGGCCGCTGCCTGTCCGCCTGCGGCGTGCCGGTGATCGAGTTCCGCGCCGCGGTCATCGTCGGCTCCGGCAGCGCCAGCTTCGAGATCATCCGCCACCTGGTCGAGCTCCTCCCCGTCATGATCGCCCCGCCGTGGATCGACACCCGTTGCCAGCCCATCGGCATCCGCTCGGTTTTGGAATACCTGGAGGAGGCGCTGGACCATCCCACCGCCAGCGGGATCTACGAAATCGGCGGCGCCGACATCCTCAGCTACAAGGAAATGATGCTGCAGTACGCCCGGATCCGCAGTCTCCGCCGCTTCATTTTCTCCTTTCCGGTTCCCTGGCCCCAACTCAGCAGCCGCTGGATCGACCTCCTGACCCCGGTGCCCTTCCGCATCGCCCAGCCGCTGGTCGAAAGCCTGCGCACCGAGGTGGTGGTGCGCGACGACCGGGCCCGGACGGCGTTCCGCGTCGCCCCCACCGGCTATAGCGAGGCCGTGCGCCGCGCCCTCACGCGACTGGCGCTCGATTTCGTCGAGACGACCTGGGCCTCCAGTCTCTCCAGCCTCACGCAGGACCAGCCGGAGGCGGATGTGCTCGGTTCGCACGAAGGCATGCTGCTGGACCGCCGCCGCCGCCGCACCAAGGCCGTTCCCGAACGGGTGTTCGAGGCCATCTGCACCCTCGGCGGCGAGCATGGCTGGCCGGCGGGAAACTTTCTCTGGCAGTTGCGCGGCGTGCTGGACCGGTTCTGCGGGGGCGTCGGCATGCGCCGCGGCCGGCGCCACGCGCGCGAGCTGCGGGTGGGAGACCCCCTCGATTTCTGGCGGGTGGAGGCCCTCGAGCCGGCGCACCTGCTGCGGCTGCGGGCCGAGATGAAGCTGCCCGGCCGCGCGTGGCTGCAGTTCGAGGTCCTGCCGGAGCCGGGCGGCTCGCGGGTGGAGCAGACCGCCTTCTTTGAGCCCCACGGTGTCCTCGGCTACCTCTATTGGTATTCCGTGCTCCCCTTTCACCGCTTCGTTTTCCCCGGCCTGATCGAGGCCCTGAAACGACAGGCCGAGCAGCCCGCCCCGCCGCCTCCCCGCTGACCCGGCCGGCGGCAACTTCGGGGGTGCGGTCCCCTCGGCCGGCTGGTCGCAGCGGGGCAGGGGTTGCCCGCAGGCACCGCAGTGGGCGTAAAACGAGTTCATGCGGCGGATCATGAAACGGTCAATGAATTCTTTGATACATCAACTAATCGCGGGGAATGCCGGGTGGCGACGGGGGGGACGCCCGCGCCCCGGGCCCGGGAATCCGGTGTCGCCGTCCGCCGGTTTTGGCCCTTTGACTTTCCGGGCATGACCCTGCCCGCCCCTATTCCCGACCATCCCTGCCTCCGGCGGGTGCGCAGCTTTGCGGAACTGGCTACGACCCGCCTCGCGGACGGCGTTACCGCCCTCTGCTGGCCCCGCGTGCTGCCGGGCGACTTCGCCGCGGTCGCCGCCGCGCTGCCCGGGCGGCGGGAGGGCATTCACCTGCTCGACGAGGACGAGCTTTGCCGCCTCCCGCTCGGCGCGGCGGGCCGGGCGGCAGTCGCGGTCATGCTGGCCGACTGGCGGCTGCTCCGGGACCACGGTCTCGATCCCGCGCTCAACCTCATCCACGGCTACGCCCGCGACAAGCATCCGGGCCCTGTGCCCACGGACGTCTTCTCCTACCACGCCGACAGCGCCACGGTGGAGGCCGACACCTGGCTTTGCACCTATAGCGGGGCTCCGACCGAGGGCCTGTGCCAAGGCGAGGCGCAGCGCTGCATCGACCGACCGGAGACCCGCACGGCCCTGCTCCGGGAATTCGGCGGCGCGGAGGGCAACGGATTCCGCGCTTTCCTGCAGGAACACTGCTACGACCTCCACTATGTCCCGCTCCCGCCGGCCCGGCCCTTCTCCTTCGGCCAGGGCAACCTCTGGCGTCTCTCCCTGAAATATCCCGGCAATCCCGCCCCGCCCTTCATCCACCGCGCCCCCAACACCGCGCCCGGCGACCCCCCGCGCCTGCTGCTGATCAGTTGAGCGGCGGGCCGGCAGCCGCGGTGCCGGCAGTGGCCGGCTGTCCCGTTCACCTTGCTTGCGATCCGGCCCGGTTGACTCGCCGGCCCCCGCCCCCAGGGCTCCTTACTCCTACCGCGTAAGTGGCTGAAAAAGTTCATGCAAGGCGGTGGGCAGGTGACGTTGGTTGCGTAGAACGAAAGCCGGCGCGCATTTTTCCGGGTGCCGCCGGCGCCACCAGATGAGGACGATTCCGC
>CAISJA010000372.1 GCA_903885525.1 uncultured Opitutaceae bacterium | reverse complement strand
CGCCCTCACCACCGGGGCGGTCAATGCCTTCCGCGCCATCGGGTCCGCCCGGCTGCCCGGCCTCATCATGAGCCTCGGGTGGTTTCTCTCCGGGTTGATGTTGTCCTCCCTGCAGGCTGAGCACGCCCGCCTGCTCCAGGCCGGCATCGACAAGCTCGTCACGGATGTCTCCCGCGACATCGAGCACCGGCTGGACATCTACATCGACGCCTTGCGCGGGGTGCGCGGCCTGTACCAAGCCACGCCGGATTTCAACCACGCCACCTGGCTGCGCTACGTCGAGAACTTCGACCTGCACAACCGTTACCCCGGCATCAATGGCTTCGGCATCATCTTCCCGGTGGTGGCCGGCACCGAGGAGGAATACCTCCGGCGGATCCGCCTCGCCGGGGTCGAAAACCTCACCCTCCACACCATGCCCGGCACCCCGGTGCCAGCCGCGGGCAGCCTGCGCTTTATCATCAGTTATCTGGCCCCCATTGAATCCAACCGGGCCGCCATCGGGCTGGATCTGGCCAGCGAAACCATTCGCCGGCTCGGTGCCGAGGCGGCCCGCGACTCCGGCCTGCCCTGCCTCACCGCCCGCCTCGCCCTCGTGCAGGACAGCCGGCGCCGTCCCGGCTTCCTCCTTTTTCTGCCCATGTACCGGCCCGGCCTGCCGCTCCGCACGGTGGAGGAGCGCCGCACGGCCCTACTGGGCTGGACCTATGCCCCGTTCATCACGGAAAATTTCCTCGCGGGCGTGCTCCAGGGCACCAGCGAACGCATCAACCTACAGGTGTTCCATGGCCCCGTGCCGGAGCCCGACAACCTCGTCTTCAGCACCCGCTCGGCCGACAGCAGCCACACCATCGGTCACTACCAGCGCCTCACCCACCTGAAGCTCGGCGGCCAGGACTTCCTCCTTGGCTGGGACTACCTCGACCGTCAGACCACCGGCCTGGACCTGTTCGCGGTCTGCGCCAGCTTCAGCCCCGCGCTGGGGGCGCTGCTGGTGGCCGGTCTGGTGCTGAATTTCCAGACCTTCGGCCAGCGGGCGCAGGCGATTGCCGAGCAGCGCACCAAGGACCTTCAGACCGTCAACGCGCGGCTGCAGTCGCAGATGGTGGAGCGCGCCCGGGCGGAGGCCGCCACCCGCCGGGCCATGCAGGCCGCCGAAGCGGCGAGCAAGGCCAAGAGCGAGTTCCTCGCCACCATGAGCCACGAGCTCCGCACGCCCATGAATAGCGTCCTGGGCTTCGCCGAGCTGCTGCAGCACACCCAGCTGACCGCCCGGCAGGCCGGCTGGCTGCGCACCCTCCGCACCTCGGGCGAGACCCTCCTCTCCATCATCAACGACATCCTTGATTTCTCCAAGATCGAGGCCGGGAAACTCCAGTTGGAAAAGGTTGATTTCGACCCTCCCCAGGTCTGCGCCGAAGCCGTCCGGATGCTGGAAACCCAGGCCCGCGCCAAGGGCCTGGCCCTCCGCTTCGAAGCCGCCTCCGTCCCGCCGGGACCAGTCTCCGGCGACCCCGGCCGCTTCCGGCAGGTCGTGCTCAACCTGACCGGCAACGCGATCAAGTTCACCGCCACGGGCTCGGTTACCATCAGCGCCGAATGGCAGGAACAGGGCGGCCCGCGCGGCCGGCTGCGTGTCTCCGTCCTCGACACCGGACCGGGCATCGATCTGGAAAAACAGACCAACCTCTTCCAGATGTTCACCCAGGCCGACGCCTCGGACACCCGCCGGCATGGCGGCACCGGCCTCGGTCTCGCCATCTCCAAGCGCCTGGTGGAACTCATGGGCGGCACGATCGGGCTGGCCAGCACGGTCGGGCAGGGCTCGACCTTCTGGTTCGAGCTTCCTCTGGAATTATCCGACCCCGCCGCCAGCGCCGGACCGGGCTCGTGTCCGGTTCTGGTGCTGGAGCCACCGGGCGCCGATCCCACCCCGCTCGCTTCCCTGCTGGGGAAACTGCACTGCGGAGTGACCACGGTCCCGGATCCCGCCCGGCTCCTCACTGCGGCGGGCCCCGGGAGCGTTGCCGCCGTCTTCCTCGTCGTCGGCGACGACCTGGCCGAGGCCTGCAGCCTGACCGAAAAAATCCGCCGCCAGGAGGAAGCCGCGGCCCAGCCGCGGATGCCGGTCATCGGTGTCGCCACCCTGCCCGGCCCGGTGGACATGAAACGCTGCCTCGCCGCCGGCATGGATACCTGCCTGGCCCATCCGCTCACCCTGGAATCCGTCGGCGCGGCCCTGCAAGGAATCCGCCAGACGTAGACCCATGTCCCCGTGCCCCTCTCCTGGCCTTGCGAGCACAGCCCCCCGGCGGGGCGGCGGAAACGCGGCGGGGCGCCCTCGCGGCCAAGGGCGCGCGGCCGCACCCGCCGGCCGGCCGCAGATTTCCCCACATTTCCGTCGCTTCGTGCCGATACACCCTCAGGCACCAACCTTTTAACCCAGCCCTATGCGTCTTCTCATTGTCGACGACTCGAAAACCATGCGGTCGATCCTCTCGACCTACGCCCGCAACCTGAAGTGCGACACCGCCGAGGCCGAGGACGGCCTCGACGCGCTGGCCAAACTGGAGCAGTCCGACCGCTTTGACGCCATCCTCATCGACTGGGACATGCCGCGCATGAACGGAATCGAGCTGCTCAAGATCGTCCGCGCCAATCCCGAATACGACTCGGTCAAGACCATGATGGTCACCGCCCAAAGCTCCTACAGCGGGGTCACCGAGGCGCTCTCGCTGGGGGCTGACGATTACCTGATGAAGCCGTTGGACGAGGAAATGTTTGCCGAAAAGCTCCGGCTGCTCGGCCTCGTCTCCTAAACCCATGTTCCTCACCGGCGGCCTCCCGGCAACCGCCCCGCTGCGGCGCCCGGCCCGAGCCATTCTCCCCCATGCCTAAATTGCGCGCCCTCGTGGTCGACGATGCCGTCGTGATGCGCCGCCTCCTGACCGAGGCGTTGCAACGGGACCCCATGATTGAAGTGGCCGGGACCGCGGCCAATGGCCGGATCGCCCTGCAGAAGCTCACCCAGATCAACCCGGACATCATCACCCTCGACGTCGAGATGCCCGAAATGGACGGGCTCGCCACCCTGCGCGAGCTGCGCAAGACCTTTCCCCGGCTGCCGGTCATCATGTTCTCGACGCTCACCCAACGCGGGGCGTCCGCCACGCTCGATGCCCTCGCCGCCGGCGCGAGCGACTACCTGACCAAGCCGACCGACGTGTCCGCCGTCGAGTCCGCGATCTCCCAGCTCGAAAGGGAATTGCTGCCGAAGGTGCGGGCCCTTTGCTCCCAGATCTATTCTCCGCCACCCGCCGTCAGCCTCCCGCCGCGCTCCGGCCCCCGCCGCGCCTCCGCCCCGGTTGATCTGGTCTGCATCGGCACCTCCACCGGCGGACCCAACGCCCTCGTCGACCTGTTCAACTCCTTTCCGGCCGCGCCGCCGGTGCCACTGGCCATCGTGCAGCACATGCCGCCGATGTTCACGGGCATGCTGGCCGAGCGCCTCAATGCCCTGCCCGGGCCGGTCCGGTGCAAGGAAGTCGCCGACGGGGATCTGCTCGAACCGGGCCGGGCCTACCTGGCCCCGGGCGGCTGGCATCTCGCCCTCCAACGCACCACCGCGGGGCGCTTCTGCGCCCGCCTGCTGGACAGTCCCGCCGAAAATTCCTGCCGCCCCGCAGTCGATGTCCTCTTCCGGACCGCGGCGAATCTGCCGGCAGCCGTGCTCGGAGTCGTGATGACGGGCATGGGGCAGGATGGACTCCGCGGCTGCGAGCATGTGCTTGAGCACGACGGCCAGGTGCTGGTGCAGGACCAGGCCACCTCCGTCATCTGGGGCATGCCGGGCGCCGTCGCCCAGGCCGGACTCGCCCACGCCATGCTGCCGCTCCCCGAGCTGGCACCTGAAATCATCCGC
Source organism: uncultured Opitutaceae bacterium (assembly GCA_903885525.1). Lineage (GTDB taxonomy): Bacteria > Verrucomicrobiota > Verrucomicrobiia > Opitutales > Opitutaceae > Didemnitutus. Next base: position 7,015 of record CAISJA010000372.1, on the reverse strand, counting down.
CGCACCCGGCGCCGCACCCTATGATCGGCTCTCTCGACACCACACCGCTCACCTCCGGCAACTTCCAGTTCATCTGCGACCTGGTCCGGCGCGACGCGGCCATCGTTATCGAAAAGGGCAAGGAGTACCTCGTGGAAACACGCCTCGCCCCCGTGGCGATGCGCGAAGGCCTCGCCAGCGTCAACGCCCTCGTCGACGTGATCCGGGCGGTCGGCAACGGCAACCCCGGCCTGACCAGCTCGGTGATCGATGCGCTCACCACCAACGAGACGCTCTTCTTCCGCGACCTCAATCCCTTCGACGCCCTGCGCGACCACCTCATCCCGAAGTTCCGGGCGGCCAACCCCGCCACTCCGCTGTCCATCTGGTCCGCCGCCAGTTCGAGCGGCCAGGAGGCCTACAGCATCGCGATGCTGCTCAATGAAAGTTTTCCCGGCCAGCCGGCCCGCATCCTCGGCACGGATATTTCCAACCACATCGTCAAACGGGCGGTCGCCGGGCGCTACGACCAGCTGGAGGTCAACCGCGGGCTGCCCGCCAAGCTGCTGGTGAAATACTTCCGCCAGGAAACCGGCGGCTGGCTGCTCGACGAACGCATCCGCCGGCAGGTCGATTTCCGCACCATGAACCTGGCGGGCAACTGGCCCCTGCTCCCGCGCTTCCACGTCGTCTTCCTGCGCAATGTCATGATCTATTTTGATCTGGAAACACGCCGCCGCATCCTGCGCAAGGTCCGCGACACCCTCATCCCCGGCGGCTACCTCGTCCTCGGCAGTGCCGAGACCACCGTGATGGTTGACCCCGGCTATGTCCCGGTGTCCGTCGGCAAGGCCACTTTCTACCAGGCGGCGGCGCAGAAGACTTGACCACCCTCCGGAGTCGCCCGCCCGCCGACCCGCCACCCTCGAAGGTCGCGGGCCGCTGGGTTGATCGCCCGCCCGCCGGCCTGGGACGCGGGTGCCCTGGTGGCGACCCCGTCCGGCACCTCCCGCTCCCGGGCGGTCCGCCCATCTTCGGACTGGCCCGCTGGCGCGAATGCTGTCCATAGTGCCCCGGCCCCCCGCCCCATGCCCGTTCCGCCCCGCCGCCCCGCCCCCGCCGCCCCTTCCGCTTCGGAACCGGGCCGGAGCCTGCCCGGCCCGAAAATCGTGGGCATCCTCAACCTGACTCCCGATTCTTTCTCCGACGGCGGGCAGCATGCCGGGATCAGCGCCGCGGTCGCCCGCGCCGCGCGCATGGAGCAGGAGGGTGCCGACATCCTCGACGTCGGCGGCCAGTCCACCCGCCCGGGCTTCCGCGAAGTCTCCCCCGAGGAGGAGATCGCCCGGGTCCTGCCCGTGCTCACGGCCCTGCGCGCCCACAGCACCCTGCCGCTCTCCATCGACACCTACAAGCCGGCGGTGGCCCGGGCCGCCCTCGCCGCCGGCGCCTCCCTCCTCAACGATATTCACGGCCTCCAACTGCACCCGGAGCTGGCCGACCTCGCCGCCGCCCACGCCTGCAGGGTCATCCTGATGCACCAGCAGACCAGGTTTGCCGAAACCGCCGGCGGCACCTTGGACCGGATCGCCGCCTTCCTCGGCCGCTCGGTGGAGATCGCACTCGCCGCCGGACTGACACGCGACCGCCTCATCCTCGATCCCGGCATCGGCTTCGGCAAAACCCAGGAGCAAAACCTGGAAATCCTCGCCCGGTTGGGCGAACTCCGCACCCTCGGCTGCCCGCTGCTCCTGGGCGCCTCGCGCAAGTCCGTCATCGACCATGTGCTGGCACTGCCGGTGACCGAGCGGCTGGAGGGCACCCTCGCCACCTCGGTGCTCGCCGTCTGGCAAGGCGTCGACTATCTCCGCGTCCACGATATCCAGCCGAATCTCCGCGCGGCGCGCATGGCCGCCGCCATTCTCGCCCGCTCCCTTCCCTCCCATGGCTGACCTCATCCACCTCCACGGCATGGCCTTCTTCGGCTTCCACGGCGTCCACGCCGAGGAACAGAAAAACGGCCAGCCGTTCGTCGTCGACCTCACCCTCGCCACCGACCTGTCCGAAGCCGCCGCGACCGACCGCTTGGAACACACCATCGACTACTCGCGCGTGCATGCGCTCTGCCGGCACATCGTCGAAGGCGAGCGCCACCAGCTGATCGAGGCCCTGGCCGGACGCCTCCTCACCGGCCTCCTGGCCGAGTTCCCCCGGGTCGAACGGGCGACCGTCGTGGTAAAAAAACCCCGGGTCGCCCTCGCCGGCCCCCTGGATTACGCCGCCGTCGAGCTCACCCGTTCGCGCGCATGAACCTCTACTACGTCGGCCTGGGCTCCAACCTCGGGGACCGGCTCCATTTACTGCGGAGCGCCCTGGCGCTGTTGTCCGCCGAACCGGAAATCACGGTCCCGCGCGGCTCCGCGGTGTACGAGACCGATCCGGTCGGGCCCGTCGACCAGCCTGATTTTCTCAATCTGGTGGTGGAGGTGGCCACGCCGCTCGCTCCGCCCGAGCTCCTCGTCCGCTGCCTAGCGATCGAAATCCGCCTGCGCCGCGTCCGGCAGGAGCGCTGGGGCCCGCGCACCATCGACCTCGACCTGCTCCTCTCGCCCCGGCAGCCGTGGTCCGATCCGAGCCTCCAGCTCCCCCACCCGCGGCTGCATCTCCGCGCCTTCATGCTGGTCCCCCTCGCCGAACTCGCCCCGGACCTGCCCCTGGAAGGCTCCACCGTGCAAGCGTTGGCCCGGAGGGTCGACCGCTCCGGCCTGCGGCCCTTTGCCACCTGGACGCAATTTGCCCAGGCCCCGCTGCCCTCCCTCTGATTCCAACGCCGGCCTCGCCCGCCTCATCCCCCGCCCACAATTCCTGGACCGGTCCATGCGCCCAGATTTTGCCAAGCTCCCCGCCCGCGTCCGTCCCGCCCACGCGCAGGCCTGGTTGTGGGAACCGTTGGAAGCCGACCCGGGCTTCGTGCTACGACCGATGTTTGGCGGCCAGGCCGCCTACGTGGACGGCAAGCTCGCCCTCTTCTTTGTGGCCAAGCGGGAGTCGCCTTGGTGCGGCGTCCTGGTGTGCACCGGCCGCGAACACCATGCCGCCCTCCAGACCCGGTTTCCCGAACTCGCGCCACATCCTGTCCTGTCCAAGTGGCTCTACCTGCCGGAAACCTCGGAGCGGTTCGAGGGCACGGCGCAACAGCTCGTGGCGCTGGCGCGGCAGCGCGATCCCCGCCTCGGCGTCGTCTCCCCGCCGAAGCAGTCCCGCCCGCGCGGCCGGGGCCGCCCCCCGCCGAAGCCGGCGGCCAAACCTCGCCGCCGTCACCAGGGAGGATAGGGCCGGCTCGGGCCAAGGTCCCAACGCCCGCCCGGCTCCGGCACCATCCTCGGGGCCGCAGCGGGGTTTCACACTCCCTCACCGGGGCGGGGGCGGGACGAGGATCTCTTCGGCGGCCGGCTTCGCCCGGAAGGCCCGCCAGAGGGCCAGGTCGTAGACAATCTTCAGTCCGCCCGCGACGAAGAAGGGGCCACCGGCCAGCAACGCCGCCGCCGGCATGAGTCCGGCGCAGAGCGGCGCCACCGCCGTGCCGAGCTGGCGCGCCACCCCCGTCACCCCGTTGGCGGCGGAGCGCTCGGCCGCAGGCACGATCGCGTTCACGTACGACTGGCGCGCCGGCACATCCATCTGCGAAACCAAGTGGCGCAGCCACAGCACCCCGGCCGCCCAACGGAAATCCGGCATGAGCGGCACCAGCAGCAGCAGGATGTTCGACGGGAGATGGGTGGCCACCATCGTGTTCACCAGCCCGATGCGCCGCGCCAGCGGAACCGCCGCCAGCGCGGACAGACCGGAGAGCACATTGGCGCCGAAGAACACCCGGCCCAGCGCCGCCTCCCCCATCCCGAAACGCTGGAGAAACCAATAGGCCAGGGAGCTCTGCACGATGAAACCGCCGGCGAACGCATCGAGCGCGAAGAGTGCGCTCAGGCGGGCGACGGTGGAGCGCGACTCCTTCAGCCCGAGCCAGGCACCCGCCTCCGCCACCCGGGCGGCGGCCGGTGCCTCCACCGCCTCATCCAGCCCCGCCGCCATCGCCCCCAGCACCAGGCCGAGCCCGGCGTAGGCCCAAAGCACGGCCGAGTAGCGGGCCAGCCCGCTCCAGCCGGCGGCCTGCAGACCCTGCAGCCCCGCGCCCGCACAGAGGGCACCGAACGCGGTGGCAAGGTAGCCGACCAGATGATACCACGCGAACAATCGTGTTCGCTCGGCCGCGGGCACCAACTGGGCCAGCCCGGCCTGCTCGACCGACAGGAACGGCCCGACCTCATTGCCCGTCGGACTGATGACCCCGATCGTGGCGGCGACCACGAGCAGCGCAAAATCGCCGGTCGCAGCCATGGCCGCGCCGCCGAGCGCCATCAGGGCCGCCCCGGCCAGCAGGGTGCGGCGCCGGCCCCACCGGTCGGCCCGCGTGCTGAGCCAAAGGGAGAGGGCGGCGTCGCCCAACAAAGTGAGGGAGAGCAGCAGCCCGAGCCGGGCCGGGTCGAAACCGCGCGCCGCCAGGTAAAGCACGAGCACCACGCCGAGCAGGCCATACGCAAACATGCGCACGACCCGCAGGGCAAAAAGCAGCCGGACGCTGGCGGGCCATGATCCCATGCCGGAAGGCAGGCCGGCCGAAACGCCCAAGGCAACCCTGATCGCCCACGGGCCGGGCCGGCCCAACCCGTGGGAGCGGGCCGGACCGCTCCCCCTCCGTCCATGAAAACGGCGGGGACCCGGCGGGCCGGCAGCCTAAAACTTCCGGAAGACCAGGGCGGCGTTCTGGCCGCCAAAGCCGAGGTTGTCGCTGAGGACGGTGCGGACAGGGGCGGAACGCTTGACGTTGGGCACGTAGTCCAGATCGCAGTCAGGATCGGGCGTCTCCTGATTGATCGTCGGGGGCACCTCTCCGGTCTGGATGGTCTTGATGCTGACGATGGCCTCGATGCCACCGGCCGCCCCGAGCAAATGGCCGGTCATCGACTTGGTGGAGCTGATGAGCACCCGGCGGGCGTGCTCGCCGAAGACCTTTTTGATCGCGAGCGTCTCGAATTTGTCGTTGTAGGGCGTGGAGGTGCCGTGGGCGTTGATGTAGTCGATCTCCTCGGGCCGGACCCGGGCATCGCTCAGGGCGCGGCTCATGGCGAGGGACAGGCCCTTGCCGTCGGGATCGGGCTGCGTGATGTGGAACGCATCGCAGGTAGCCGCGTAGCCGGTCAGTTCGCAGTAGATGTGGGCGCCGCGGGCCAGCGCATGTTCCAGGCTCTCCAGGACGAGGATGCCGGCACCCTCGCCCATGATGAAGCCATCGCGGCCAAGATCGAAGGGCCGGCTCGCCTTTTGCGGATTGTCGTTGTTCGTGCTCATCGCCTTCATCGAGCAGAAACCGGCGTAAGCCAGCGGGGTGATGGCCGCCTCGGCGCCGCCGCACACCATCACGTCGGCCTCGCCGCCGCGAATCATGCGCAGGGATTCACCGATCGCATGCGTGGCGGTGGCGCAGGCGCTGACGACGCAGAAATTCGGGCCGCGGGCACCCAGCTCGATGGCCACCAGCCCGCCGCACATGTTGCTGATCAGCGCCGGGATCATGAAGGGCGAGACCTTGCGGGGTCCGCGCTCCATCAGCACCTTGTGCTGGGTCTCGATCGTGAACATGCCGCCGATGCCCGAACCGATGATGACGCCGACGCGGTCGGCATCCTCCTGGGCCATGTCGAGCTTGGCATCCGCGACGGCCTGCTTGGCGGCGCAGAAGCCGAAATGGGTGTAGCGATCGTTGCGCCGCACTTCCTTCGGATCCATATGCTGCGCCGGATCCCAGCCGCGCACCTCCGCGCCGATCTGGCAGGAGTAGTCCTTGGCGTCGAAGAGGCTGACGCGGTCGATGCCGCATTTGCCCGCAAGGAGGTTGGCCCAGAAATCGTTCACATGGTGCCCGAGCGACGTGATGACGCCCATGCCGGTGACAACGACTCGTTTGTGCGGAGAGACAGTTTCCATCGTAGGTGAGAGGGTGAAAAGAAAAAGGCGTCCTACCGGTCCGGTAAAGCCAGACGGTAGAACGCCCTGTTCAAAGTAGGATTACTTGGCCGCCGCCTTCTGCTCGATGTAGGTGATGACATCACCGACAGTCTGGAGCTTTTCGGCGTCCGACTCGGGAATCTCACCCTTGATCTCGTTTTTGAATTCTTCTTCAAACGCCATGATCAGCTCGACTGTGTCGAGCGAATCGGCGCCGAGGTCATCAAGGAATGATGCCTCACGGGTTATCTGTTCTTCGTTAACATTCAGCTGGTTAACGATGATTTGCTTGACGCGTTGTTCGATGGATTTCTGGTCGGCCATGTGGAAGATGGAATCGGGTGGATACGGGGGTTAAACTGGCATCACATCACCATGCCGCCGTCAACGGTAAAAACCTGGCCGGTGATGTAGCCGGCTTCTTCGGAGCAAAGAAAAGCCGTCATGTGGGCGATGTCCGCCGCCTCGCCCAGGCGCCTGAGGGGGATGACGCTCAGGAGTTTTTCCCCGGCCTCGGCGGGCAGGCTGGCGGTCATGTCCGTCTTGATGAAACCGGGGGCGACGGCGTTGGAGGTGACGTGGCGGGCGGCGAATTCCTTGGCGATCGACTTGGTGAAACCGATCATGCCGGCCTTGGCGGCGCAGTAGTTGGCCTGGCCGGGATTGCCCATGAGGCCGACCACGGAGGTGATATTCACGATCCGGCCCCAGCGTTTCTGTGTCATCGGCCTCCCGATGTGCTTGGTCCAATGGTAACAGCTGGTGAGATTGGTGGCCAGGACGGAGTCCCAGTCGTCCGGCGTCATGCGGAAGAGGAGACCGTCCTTCGTGATGCCGGCATTGTTGACCAAAATGTCGATGTGCCCGAATTCGGCGATCAGCTCGGCGCTGGCCTTGGCCACGGCGGCACCGTCCGCCACATCGACCGCCCTGGCCTTCGCCTGGCCGCCCGCGGCCACGATGCCCGCCGCGG